>CAMNDR010000071.1 GCA_946535685.1 uncultured Clostridia bacterium
GATCGCCCGCGCTGTCACCTCCCCGATGCCGGGGATCTGCGCCAGTGTGTCTGCATCCGCCGTATTGAGATCGACGGGAAACGTGACCGGCGGTTCGGTCTCTGCAGGCACAGTGGCCGCAGGCTCCGTGCTTTCAGTCGCTTTGGGGGCGGCAGTCTCTTTCGGAGCGCGGGTTGGGCGCTGTGTTTCCGGCGCTTCGGATTCCTCCGGGAGCGTCCGTTCTGCAGCGGGGCCGGGGTGGGTGTAGGGCTGCACCGGCTCGAAGGCTCCGTAGTAGCTGCGGATCTGCCAGATACTCAGGCCGATCACCACGGCTGCATAAGCCGCATACAGCATCCAGAGCTTTGGCTTTTTCATTGATACTTGTAGACGGTTACGCCTTCAAAGCCGTCGAGCAGGTTGTTGATCTTCTGGAAGGCAAGGCCTGTGCCCTTGGCAACGCAATGCACGGCATCCTTTGCCAGGACGCAGTTGACATTCAGTGTGCGGTGGATCAGCTCCCGCAGACCGCCGAGCAGTGAGCCGCCGCCGGTCAGGAGAATGCCGTTTTCATAGATATCGCCGACCAGCTCCGGGGGCGTTTCCTCGAGCACCTTCTTGATGCCCTCCATGATGGCAAAGACCTCGTCCTCCATCGCATCAAAGAGCTCCATTTCATTGATCTCGACCGCATCGGGCAGTCCCCGCATCACGCTGCGCCCCTTGACGATCATGGTGACATCGTCTCTCGGATCATAGAGATTGGTGAGGGTCTTCTTTACCTGCTCTGCGGTCTGTTCGCCGACGAGCAGCTTGTACCGGTTCATCATATACTTCTGAATGGCCTTGTCAATGCGGTTTCCGGCGATCTTGATGGAGTGCGAGGTGACGATGCCGTTCATGGAAACGATCGCCACATCCGTGGTGCCGCCGCCGATATCCACGACCATATGCCCCTTCGCTCTGCCGATGTTGATACCGGCACCGAGCATCGCCGCGATGGGCTCGTCGATGAGGTAAGCCTTCCGGCAGCCCGCTGCCATCACGCAGTCAGCGACAGCGCGCTTTTCGAGCTCCGTGATGAAGGCCGGCACGCAGATGATGATACGGGGCTTCACAAGCTGGCTCCCGCAGACCTTCTGCAGGAATTCCCGCAGCATGCACTGTGTGAGCAGATCATCCGAGATGACGCCGTCCGCCATCGGATGGACGACCTCGATGTAGGCAGGCGTCTTGCCGATCATCTGGTAGGCCTCCTGCCCGACCGCAAGAATGCGCTGGGTGCTGGTGTTATAGGCAATGACGGACGGCTCCGAGAGCACCACGCCCTTTTTGCCGTAGGTCATGACAATGTTCGCAGTGCCGAGATCAATGCCGATATCGGGTGTACTCATGGGGTTTCCTCCTTAGATGGCAATGTCATAAACTTAAGACTTTTTGTCGGCTTATGCCGACTCAGGAGGGGCTACTCGCCCCTCCTAAACCTCCCTCGGCAGGACTATGCAGCCCTGCACCCGCAGGTTGATTTTTGGTTAAGTTGACGACATTGTCTTAGATGGGGATGATTTATGTGGAACAGTCGTCGCTGCAGCAGCGGCAATGACGGCGGCAGCGCCCTGCTGCTTGAGCAGAGCGGCACACCGGCTCATGGTGCTGCCGGTGGTCAGCACATCATCACACAGGAGAATGCGCTGGCCATCGAGCGGAATGTCGTGTATCTGGAAGCTATCGACATTGTTCGCACGCTCGGCAGCAGTCAGCTCGTGCTGGGCACGGCCGACCTTATCCTTATAAAGCACATCCTCCCGGCAGGGAAGCGATAGCTCCGCAGCGACCGCACGGGCGATCAGCGCCGCCTGGTTATAGCCGCGAAGCCGTTCCCTGGACGGGTGCATGGGAACGGGCATCACACAGTCGATCTCGCCGAAGTCGATGCCGTGCCGAAGGCGCTCTGCAAGGATCCGTGCGGTAAATGCTGCAAAATTCGTGTTCTGCGACTGCTTCATCCGGATGATGGCGGCGACCGCCTCGTCCGCATAGGCGCATGCCGCAAGCGCCCGGTCATAGGAAAGCTGCTTCTTGCTGCAGATGCAGTTCACCTTGCCGCAGCGCCGGCAGACGGCATCGTGCTCCAGGAGCATCTTCTCGCCGCATGTCTCGCAGACGGCTCTGTCAGGGCCGATCAGTGCATTGCACCCCGGACAGCGGTTCGGCCAGAGCAGTTCAAGTAGGGAGCGTTTCCATTTCGGTTCCATCGGGCTCCTCCGGTCGGATGCTGCGTTCGAGCATATCACGCAGGCAGGAATAGCGGTTTGTCCGGCGGTTATTCATCACCATCTGCTCGACCTTCTGCGGGGTGCCGATGATGATGAGCAGGCGCTTGGCACGGGTCACGGCGGTATAGAGCAGGTTCCGGTAGCTGAGCTTCTCGAATTTTCCGAGCAGCGGCATCACGACCGCTTCAAACTCGCTGCCCTGGCTTTTGTGGACAGTGATCGCATAGGCAAGCTCAAGCTGTTCCATGAGCATGATCGGATAGACCGTTCGCCGCCCGTCAAAGTCGATCACGGCTTCGCCCCGCCGGCGGTTGATGGACAGGATATGGCCGATATCGCCGTTGAAAATGCCCTGCCCGTTCTCGCCGTCCTTTGTCCAGGTGATGTCGTAGTTGTTCTTGGTCTGCATGACCTTGTCGCCCTCCCGGAATTCATAGAGGGGTGAGCGCACCTGTGATTTGTTGGCTTCGGGCGGATTGAGCCGTGCCTGGAGCGCCTTGTTGAGCTCGACAACGCCGAGCGTCCCGCGGCGTGACGGACAGATGACCTGGATATCCTTGGTCGGAGAGAACCGGTACTGCGGTGCGGACGGCAGTCTGCGGCAGACAAGGTCGATGAGCAGATCGGCAGCCTGATCGAATTCCGTGCGGTGAAAGAAAAAGAAATCGCTGTCTTTCCGCATCAGATCGGGCATTTCTCCGTGGACGATCCGGTGCGCATTGGTGACGATGGTGCTCTGCTGTGCCTGCCGGAAGATCTCCCGGAGCTCCACGACCGGCATGCAGCGGCTCACGATCAGATGCTGCAGCAGATTGCCCGCCCCCACGGACGGGAGCTGGTCGCTGTCACCCACGAGGATGACCTTGCAGCCGAGCCGCAGCGCCCGCAGCAGGTTGGAGAACAGCAGCACATCCACCATCGACATTTCATCCACGACCAGAACATCGCAGGCAAGCGGATTTCCCTCTCCGTGGACGAATTTCTGCTGGCCGGAGGGATCAAACTGCACTTCGAGCAGCCGGTGGATGGTCTTGGCATCATAGCCTGTGAGGTCGGAGACACGCTTTGCGGCACGGCCGGTCGGCGCTGCGATCATGACCCGGTTGCCCTGCTGCTCAAAGCAGGAGATGATGGCATTCAGGGTCGTGGTCTTACCGGTGCCGGGGCCGCCCGTCAGGATGAGCAGTCCACGGGAAAGCGCTGCCCGGATGGCCTCTTTCTGCAGGGCTGCATAGGTCATGCCGGAGCTCTTCTCGGCGGCGTCGATCATGGCTTCATAGTCGGTATTGTCCCGGATGCCAAAGTCCCGCATCACGCCGATGCGGTCGGTGATGTACTCCTCCGCATCGAAATATTCCTTCAGATAGACAAATTCCCGCTCGCTGCCGGCCTTTTTATACTCGACGATCGTCTCCTCCTGCAGCTCCTTGTTATACGCTTCATAGAAGGCCGTCTCGTTGATGGCGAGGAACTGCACAGCGGCCGGACAAAGCCTGTCCAGCGGCAGGCAGGTGTGTCCGCCGGTGAGATTGTGCCGCAGCAGATGCAGGATCCCGGCGCCCACACGGCACTGTGAATCCCGTGGGATATGCAGATCGTGGGCATAGCTCTCCACGGACTTGAAGCTCATCCCGATCTCCTCCTCGCACAGCAGATAGGGATTGCGTTCGATCACATCCCGGCACTGGTCGCCCCAGACACGGTATGCCCGCATGGCATAGCGGTTTTTGATGCCGTAGCTTTCAAAATAGGTCATGACGCTGCGCAGGGAGAAGATGTGCTTTGCCTCGGCGGCGACCTCCTCACATTTGCGCTGGGACATGCCCCGCACCTCCATGAGCCGCATGGGATCGGTCTCCATGACAAGCAGCGTGCGCTCGCCGAACACCTCGACGATCTTGGCTGCCATCACCTTACCGATGCCCTTGAATACGCCGGATGCAAGATAGCGTTGGATGCTCTCGGTGGTATTCGGGAGCTTGCGCTCACAGGCCTCCGCCTGGAACTGCTGCCCGAAGCGGGGATGTGTGACATACTGCCCGATGAGCGACAGGCATTCACCCTCATCCACATCGCCCAGCTCGCCCGTGACCGTGACCGGCTCGCCGCTGACATTGAGATCGAGCACAACATAGCCGTTTTCCTCATTGCGGTACAGGATATGTTCGACAGTGCCCTCGATCTGCTCTGCTTCTGCCACACTCTCACCTCGCTTTGCTGCAGGAATTTGAACATACATATTTATTATACCGCATTTCCCGACAAATTGCAAGCGTTTTCCGCTTCTTTCGGCAGTTTTCATGATAGAACGGCTTTCACACGTCCATTTTCATTCATCCTATGGAGAAACCAATGGCGGATATCCGTTCCCGACCCCGGTTCCGGCGGAGATCCTGCGTAATCTATATAGCAACGCGGGTGGGCTGTCTGGCAGGGGGCTGCCGCCCCAAACCCTGCAAAGTGTCTTTTTCCACAAACCGAGGCACAGAAGTGCAAAATCATTTCCGGGAGGTCATAACGATGAAACAAAGGATCATGGCGGGACTGCTCGCCTGCATGATGGCGCTTGGCTGCGGCAGCCTGACAGCGCATGCGGAGGATGAGGGCGTTTTCGGCCTGTGTACGGATTATTACGGTGCCTATTACCGCCGTCCTGCGGATGGAGACGGCGCATCGTGGGAGATCGTGAAGCTCTATGCTGCGGATTACAGCACGCTCACCGATGACCAGATCGCAGAGGTCACGTATCTTGAGATCCCGGCCAGCGTGAATGACCAGCCTGTGACGGGCATCGGCAAGGGGGTTTTCTGGGAGCTGACCGCTTTGACGGATGTCGTGCTCCCGGACAGCATCACGTATATTGCACCGTCCGCATTTTATGGATGCACATCGCTCGGAAGCATTGCCCTGCCGGCGGGAGTGACGGAGATCGGCAGCCATGCATTCCGGGGCTGCACCTCCCTGACGGGCATAGACCTGCCGGACGGCGTGACGCACATCGAGGACTATGTGTTCTACGACTGCCGGTATCTGAGCGCAGCCTCGATCCCGGAGGGAGCCGAAAGCATCGGCGCATGGGCATTCGGAGACTGTGTCTCCATGACGGAGATCACGCTTCCGGACAGCGTGACGAGCATTGGCAGGAGTGCGTTTTCCTGCTGCAGCTCGCTCACAGATGTCAGTCTCGGAAGCGGCGTGACGACGATCGGGGATTATGCATTTCTGGGCTGCTCCGCAATGCGGCGTGTCACGGTTCCGGCATCTGTCACGGAGATCGGTGAACAGGCGTTAGGCTATACCTTTGCCGGGGCGCTGATCCCGGATTTTGTGATCTGCGGTGAGGCGGGCTCTGCTGCGGAGGACTATGCGAATGCCAACGGCATCCCGTTCGAGGAAGCTGGCGCAGAACCGGCGATCCCGTCCTATGGCATCATCGGGGATATCAACGGTGACGGCACCGCCAATGCCTCCGATGCTGCGATGATCCTGATCTATTCCGCTGCCGTCGGCGCAGGATATGAGGGAACGCTGCCGGAATATTTTGCAAAATGATGAAAATGCCCCGGATTTCCGGGGCATCAGCCTGTCAAAAAGTGATTTTGCAGGGTTCGGGGTGCAGGGGCGAAGCCCCTGCGAAATATAGCCCCCTCCCCGATGGGG
>CAMNDR010000072.1 GCA_946535685.1 uncultured Clostridia bacterium
CCGATGGGGAGGGGGTTGGGGGTGGGGCGCTCACCGGTGCGTCAGCACCAGAAAAAGGACTTTATCGACAAACTGAACCCCGCTCCGATCCGGAGCGGGGTTCATTTCTTACTGATCGAGCAGCGTTTTCAGATTTCTGGCATTTCCGCCGGTCGCGCTGTAGGTATTCATCGCAAAGAGCAGATCCGTGATGCCCTGCTCCTGCAGGAAATCAATGATATTCAGGTCAAAATACCGCATATCCACCACCCAGACATCCTCAAAGGAACCTGTCAGCGTTGGCACCATCGCATTGCCGTAGCTGTCCTTGATAATGCAGAGCTTCCGGCCGTTGTGCGTGTCGGTCTTGAGATGCGTGATGCGTTCATCGCCGCCCATGAAGACCAGATACCAGCTTGCCGTGTCGAGATTCTCCGGATTGAGGAACAGCGGTGCTTCCCGCTCGTTTGTCATGTCCGTGTCGTAATAGGTGCAGGTGTAGCTGTTCTGCGGGATATAGTAGGTAAATTCCTCCGGATTGTCCTTGAGCTTGGAGCTGCCGGAATAGCCGTAGAGCGTCCCGACATAGCCGTCAAGCGTGTGTTTTTCATAGCTCGGAAGCGGTGCAAACGGAACGCCTGCGACCTTCGCAAATTCCTCCGCCGCATAGTAGGCACCCAGCGATGACCAGTGGTGGTCGGTGCGCATGTAGATGTCTTCCTTCTTGTGGCTCTCCAGTGCCGTATAGGCATCGACCGGCGTAACACCGTCCAGATAGGCATTGATGTTGTCGATGTTGTCCGGCTCGCTGGCGGACATGTCGCTGTATTTCTTCGGCAGATAGAAGCTGACCGAGGTCGGCGCCACCAGGGAATAGACCCGCACACCGCTGCCGAGCGCCTCGTGATAGCGGTTGAGGATCCCGGCATAATTCTGGCCGTTCTGCATGCCGCCGCCGTAGAGCATCAGGCCGCGGTCCTTGACGATGAAGATGTTGTTGGTCATCTCACCGTCCACATCCTCCTCTTCCTCCGGCGGTTCGGTGGTCATAGGCTCTGTGACGCTCACAGCGCTCTCCGTTGCCGCCATACCGGGAACCGTTTCTGCAGGCAGCGTTTCTGCAGGCAGTGTTTCCGCCTGCTGGTCATCCTGCCTGGCAGGGACGCCGCCGTGGATCTCAACATCATCCGTGAAGCCGAGATGATCCCGGAATACGGCGATGCGGTGCTTGAAAAAGGAACGAAGCGGCACGGAATCGTTGAAATATTTCGCATATTCCGAGGTGAATGTGCCGTCCAGATAGCTGGAGACCGTGAATTTCGGGCGCTTGGTCAGATCACGCTTTTCCTCCTCGGAATAGGTCGGACGCTTGCCGAACCACATAAAGAGCGTGCCGGCCAGCATCACAGCACACAGACCGATGACGTTGATCTGGTGCGCACGCCATGCAAGGCGCTGCTGCTTTTTGGTCAGCTTTGGGGTTTCCGCTTTCTTCAACCGGAGCATCTCCTTTCAGAACGATCATACCGATCCCCTGAGATAAAATCTATCGGAATTTGTACCTCTCCCCCCATTTTAGGGTTTCAGAGAAATCGTATCAGAACCGATAATACAGGAATGCCTTCGTTGTGGCATCCACCAGCAGAATGCTGCTCAGCACCAGCAGCACCATGCAGACCGCCGTGCCGGCGACCGAAATGAGCTGGTTGGAATTCGGGTGCTTTTCCCTTATGCGTTTCGGGATCTGCAGCAGCGGGAAGGTGCAGAGGATCGCTGCGAGGATCAGCCAGATATTGTTCTTCAGCGAGATCTGCTCGAAATAGCTGGAGAAGCCGTTCGGATTAAAGAACGTCAGATTCCGCAGGAAGCTGCCGAGCTGGGCAGTGTCCTCAAAATAGAAGATGCCGAACCCGATGATGATGACCAGCTTATTATAGACATGCCGCAGCCAGAGCGGGATCTTCTTCATCTTCTTCTTGCCGATCTTGGTCTCCAGCAGGATGAAGGCGCCGTAATAAACGCCCCACAGGATGTAGTTCCAGCTTGCGCCGTGCCAGATGCCGGTGCAGAGCCATACCAGACCGAGGCTGAGGTACTTGTTCCGGATGCCGAACACGGGAACGGGCATCAGATAATCCCGGAAGAAGGTACCCAGCGAAATGTGCCATCTCTGCCAGAATTCCTGGATATCCTTGCAGAGGAACGGATGGTCGAAGTTCTCGTCAAAGTGGAAGCCGAAGATCCGCCCAAGGCCGATCGCCATATCGGAATAGCCCGAAAAATCGAAATAAATATACAGCGAATAGATGATAACGCCGTACCATGTGCCGCAGATCGTAAGCTGCTCCGGCGTGCCGCCGAGGAAGCTGTCCACAATGCGGAAGAGCTGATCGGCAAGGACGACCTTTTTGGCAAGGCCTACAGTGAAGCGAGTGAGGCCTTCGCTGAGGTCGATCATGGTGGTGGTGCGGTCCTCGATCTCTGCGGCGATCGTGGAATAGCGCACGATGGGGCCTGCGATGAGCTGCGGGAAGAGCGACACATACAGCAGGAATTTCAGCGGATCCTGCTGCGGCTCGATCTTTTCCCAGTAGCAGTCCACCACATAGGAGATGACCTGGAAGGTATAGAAGCTGATACCGACAAGCTGCACGATGTCAGGCACGGGAAATTCTGTGCCGAAGATGGCATTGATGTTCTCCATCAGGAAGCCGCTGTATTTGAAGTGGACGATCATGCCGAGGTTATAGAGCAGGCTTACGGCGAGCACGCCCTTGCGCTGCCATTCGGCTTTGAGCTTGCTGACGCCGAGTCCGCAGAAATAGTTGACCACAGCGCTCAGGATCAGGTAAATGATGCGTGTCGGCTCTCCCCAGGCATAGAAGATGAGGGAGAAGATGACCAGCACGATGTTCCGGCTCCGGACGGTTTTGGCTGCCGCATAGCTGACAAGGCAGATGGGCAGGAACAGATATAAAAAGATCAGACTGGAAAAGATCATGAAACCTTTCGCCTCTCGTTATATAATCGTTGAAACGGCCAGCAGAGCGCATGACCGTGTTATTATCATTTTACATGATTTCCCACAAAAAAGCAACAGCAATTTATGAACGTGCAGAAAATCGGCGCTTTTTACAAAAAAAAACAGCAAACCGCACGATTCTCCACGCATTCGCCAAGAATCCTTCTGCTACATCAACAGATGCAGGCAGCACAGGCGAATGGATCAGAGCGGGAAGATCAGATTCATGGCCGTAACGAGGGCAACGAAAAAAGTCAGCAGGAGCACATGCTGCTTCCACTTGCTCACGAGCAGTCCGATGAATTCCCTGATAAATGCATTCGGCCAGAAATACCATTTGGTGCGTGCGCCGATGCCCTGCGCACGGATACCGGCGTTCAGCGCGATGATGCCGCTGCGCAGGACATGGTAATTCGTCGTGGCAAAGGCGATCTTCGGGCTTTCGTCGGTCTCCTGGATCTTCGCAAGGGAAAAGCGCATGTTCTCAAATGTATTGACGGACTTGTCCTCGACAAGGATGCGGGATTCCGGGATGCCCTGTTCCAGCAGATAATTGCGCATACAGCCGGCTTCGGAGATGGTCTCATCCGTGCCCTGACCGCCGCTGGGAACAAAGACCGGCGCTTCACCGGTCTGTTCTTCCTGCCACTGCGCAAAACGGATGGCAGCGTCGATCCGGCTTTGCAGCAGCGGCAGCGGCTTTCCGTCATCGCCGATCTTGCAGCCGAGGATCAGGACATGCGTGCGGTCAGCGGCGGGACGGCGTCTGGCGGCGATCAGACCGCAGAGACAGGCGCTCAGAAGCATGGCTTCGAGATAGGCAAAGAGCAGCGCATAGTCATTCTCGATCGCAAAATGCACCCGCATCTCCTGCTCACTGCCGGAGGGGAAGGAGTTGGTCAGGAAGAGATAGCCCCCGATGCCAAGAACGATCAGAAAGCTCATGAACAGACCGGGAAGGCGGACGATTGAGAAGCCCTCATGTCTGATGAGGACAAGATTGCTGATCGTGAGCACCAGAGCAAATAGCAGCAGAAACGGCGATGATGCACCAAGAAACATCGTACCGGCACTGGTGAGCAGGTCATAGACCCAGATCATGGCATACTCATCTGGAGAGGAGTAGGTGTGAACGACTACGAAAAGGAGCAGGATCGAAATACAAAGCAGAAATATAGCCGCACCGCCGGCAAACAGCGTGGAATAGGAGTAGAGCTCAAGGCGGGAGCGGATCACGAAAAGAGCCCCCGCAAGAATGGCCGTCACAAGCACAAAGATCTGGACAGTCAGGATCAGAGCCTCGCAGCCGGAGAAGGTGAAATTCACCTTGTTGTAGATGATGCCGCCGGGGTATACATGCAGCGCAATGATGGTATTCCCGTATTCCAGATAGCAGTCGCCCTGCGCTTTGGCCGTGATCAGAAGCTGTTCGCCATTGCCGGGGATCAGCTCAGA
This sequence comes from uncultured Clostridia bacterium, assembly GCA_946535685.1. Taxonomy (GTDB): domain Bacteria; phylum Bacillota; class Clostridia; order Oscillospirales; family Ruminococcaceae; genus UBA3855. Next base: position 4,457 of record CAMNDR010000072.1, read on the forward strand.
ACGGATGATCTCATTCTCGGTGACAAGCTGCTCCGGCAGGACATCATCAGGCACATCGACAACGAGCCTTCCGGCGCTGCACACAAAGCAGAGCACGGCAGCAATGACAAACAGGACGGAGGTGGCAAGCATACTGATCCGGATACGCTTTTCTGACTGTCGGAGCTGGGTTGTTTCTTTCATGAGGAACATCCTTTCTTGGGAGTCTTTAGAAAACGCTGATTTACTGATCGTTCAGCAAGGGGCGTGGGGCGCAGCCCCATAAACAGCCCCTATACGATCCCAGGAGTACGGTACGATTTGTCAAATACGGAAATAAGGGCTTGCATTTTTGCACCGGACATGCTATACTTAATAGTAAGGTGCTTTGAATGCACAATCTGATTATCAGGAGGAAATGACTATGGCAAAACTCATCGACGGCAAGGCAGTTTCGGCACAGGTCAAGGAGCAGGTGCGGATCGAAACGGCTGAGCTTATGGCAAAGCACGGCATTCAGCCTTCTCTGGCGGTTGTGATCGTCGGCAGTGATCCGGCTTCCCGTGTGTATGTCAACAACAAAAAGAAGGCCTGCGAGGCAATGGGCTTCAAGAGCCTGGAGTATGCGCTCCCGGAGGAAACGACACAGGAGGAGCTCGTTGCGCTGGTCAAGAAGATGAACGCAGACCCGGAGATCAACGGCATTCTGGTACAGCTCCCGGTGCCGAAGCACATCAATGATATGGCGATCATCAAGGCGATTAACCCGAAAAAGGACGTAGATGCGTTCCATCCGGAGAATGTCGGCCGTATTGCGATCGGCGAGTTCAAGTTCCTGCCCTGTACGCCCGCCGGTGTCATGGCGCTGATTGATTCCGCCGGCATCGAGGTGGCCGGAAAGAACTGCGTGGTCATCGGCCGGAGCAATATTGTCGGAAAGCCGATGGGCATGCTGCTGATGCACCGCAACGGAACCGTGACGGTATGCCACAGCTACACCAAGGATCTGGCTTCCATCACCAGACAGGCCGATATCCTCGTGGCAACGGTCGGCAAGCCCAATTTTGTCACCGGCGACATGGTCAAGGAGGGTGCCGTGGTCATTGACGTGGGCATCAACCGTCTGGACAACGGCAAGCTCTGCGGCGATGTGAATTTTGCAGAGGTCGAGCCCAAGGCGAGCTACATCACACCCGTGCCCGGCGGCGTAGGTCCGATGACCATTGCGATGCTGATGCGCAACACCCTGACAGCAGCAAAGCTGCAGAACGGGATCAAGGATTAAGGCGCCGCTGATTTTCCCAATAGACAGAGCCCTTCCCTCATCGGGAAGGGCTTCCGGTCTGTCAAAAAAAGCTATTTTGCAGGGTTCGGGGCGGCAGCCCCGATCAGGGGGCAGGGGGCGAAGCCCCCGCAATATAGCCCTCCCCCGAAGGGGGAGGTGCCGCCGAAC
>CAMNDR010000073.1 GCA_946535685.1 uncultured Clostridia bacterium
CAAAGCCGCAGAGGATCATCGACAGGATGTACCAGCGGTTCTGCTTCCATTCCTTGTAGACCAGTCCCGTCATTATGCCTCTCTCCTCTCATAGGCGTTCCGCAGCACGAGGAAGTATACCGCACAGACCGCTGCAAGGATCCCGGCTGCGATCAGTGTCATTGTGCCGGAGCCGAGAAAATCAATCATCTGCATCAGCCTTTCCTGCTGTGCTTCTGTCAACAGATCCCCCCCATCGACCGTCTGCCCTATCGTAGTGGTGCCAGCCATCTTGTCAAACACCCTCGACAGGATTACAAACAGCGCAAACGTGCCGCCGGTGGCAATGAGGATGAATTTCGTCAGCTCCTTCCCGCTTTTGGCCAGCGAGACGATCGCCGTATAGACCACGTCGATCACCAGCGTTGCCGCTGTGACAAGCAGAAAGCCGTTTATTGTATGCAAGAGAACATTGCAGCCGGTCAGATGCAGACACAGTGCCGCAAAGCCCGCTGACAGCAGTCCGAAGACGCCCGCCCACAGGAGCTTCACCAGCACATCGGCCACAGCGCTCTGCACAGGCTTTGCCGGCAAAACCCAGGCATAGCGCTTCCAGCCGGAGGCAATGTCGGCTTTCAGGATGCCGTTGTTTGTCCCGGCAAGAACGCCTCCGGTGGCGGCAAGCGTGGCCGAACACAGGAACAGGACGCTGAACGCATCCTCATCTGCATTTGCCGGATCATCTGCTGCCCCGATCAGGAACGGCATCAGCAGCAGCAGCCCCGTCAGCAGAAACAGCACCAGCATGATGAGAAACCGCTTGCGTGTCAGCTTTAGTTCTCTGTAAACAAGTGATCTGTACAGTTTCATTACGACCACTCCTTCATTTCACGGTGGACATAGTAAAGCATTATGTCATCAAGGCTTGCAGGATCTATCACGCAGTCACGGTACTTGTAGGAAGCATTCTCACGGTCATGCACCATGACCTCTGCGCCGAAATTGTTCAGACGTATGCTGACGATATCCTCAGCGTCAATTTCAGCGATTCTCTCCGTGTCGCATTTCAGGATACCGTGCTGCTCAATGATCTCGTCCTTATAGCCCGTCAGCAGGATCTTTCCCCTGTCGATGAACGTCACCATGTCTGCGATCTTTTCAAGGTCGGAGGTGATATGCGAGGACATGAGGATCGAGCGCTCGCCGTTTTGCAGATACTCCATGAAGATGTGCAGGATCTCATCACGGACAACCGGATCAAGACCTGTCGTCGCTTCGTCCATGACAAGCAGCTCCGCATTATGGGACAGCGCACAGGCTATCTGGAATTTCATCTTCATGCCCTTGGAAAACTGCCCGATCTTCTTTTTGACAGGGAGCTGAAAACGCTCCAAATACTGCGTATAAATTGCATTGTCCCATTCAGGATACATACCCTCGAAGATGCGAGCCATATCCTTTGCGGTAAACACATCATGGAACGGCAGCTCATCAAATACAACAGCGATACGCTTTTTGATCGCTGTTTCGTCCTTTACATGGTCAAGACCGAGCAGACGTATCTCGCCGCTGTCAATGTCGGTGATATGCAAAAGGCTTCTGATAGTAGTTGTCTTGCCTGCGCCGTTCTGACCGATAAATCCCATAATACAGCCCTTCGGCACATCAAAGCTGATATTGTCGAGCGTGAAGCCGTCATAGCGCTTGGTCACGCCCCTGATCTCAATCGCATTCTCAAATGCGGTCATGTTAATCCCCTCCGTTTACAAGGTCAAGCATTTCGTGAAGCTCCTGCATCGTGATGCCTGCCTTACGTGCCGTGTCGCCTGCCTCCATCAGCAGGGACTCGATCCGCTTGATCTGCTCCTCACGATAAAGCTCCAGATTCTGTGCCTTGACAAAAGAGCCTTTGCCCGTGTAGCTTTCGATAAAGCCGTCACGTTCAAGCTCCTCGTAGGCACGCTTTGTGGTCATGAAGCTGATACGGAGTTCTGTCGCTAAAACGCGCATCGAGGGCAGTGCTTCGCCCTCTTTCAGCTTTCCCTCCAGGATCAGCGTCTTGATCTGGTTCGCGATCTGCAAATAGATCGGTTCACCAGACGAGTTGCTGATGTTGATATTCATCATTCGTGTACACTCCTTGTGGTCATATCACCCTGCTGTACATTCCGGATTGTAGCAGCAAAGTCTAAATTGTATAACTACTATGTATACAATTATAGCAGGTGTGTTACACTTTGTCAAGGGGTTTTGGAAAAATATTTTGAGATCGCATGCTATAAGCGGAAGATGGCGAACAAATGCCAGGCCGTCAGGCTGGCTTTGTGCGGCGCTGCCTTGATTTGTACCTGTCTTTTGTGCAGGGAGTTTTTCTGCGCACCGGAAACTTGCCCTCATCCTGCTTTGGTTTTGTGCATATCACCGTATTGCGATGCATTCTGCAGCCGCATATATTGACAAATCCCCGCATAAATGCTATAATTGTAGGGTGTTCTGAAATTTACAGCCGCTCGGCTGTTCCATGCAGGAGGAGTTATTATGACAAAACAGGTTCCGGAGATCTTCGGCTGCAATGTGTTCAATGAGAAAGTCATGCGGGCACGTCTGCCGAAAAGCGTTTTCAAAAAGCTGATGCAGACGATGCAGAACGGCGAGCCGCTCGACATGCCCACGGCTGATGCGGTCGCCAATGCCATGAAGGACTGGGCGCTGGAAAAGGGCGCTACACATTATACGCACTGGTTCCAGCCCATGACCGGTTCCACCGCCGAGAAGCACGACTCCTTCATTGCACCTGCCGATGAGGGCATGGCGATCATGGAATTCTCCGGCAAGGCGCTCGTCAAGGGCGAACCGGATGCCTCCTCCTTCCCGTCCGGCGGCCTGCGCCAGACCAGCAGCGCAAGAGGCTATACGGCATGGGATCCGACCTCCAACTGCTTTGTGAAGGGCGGCAGCCTCTATATCCCGACCGTATTTGTCTCCTATACCGGCGAGACACTCGACAAAAAGACCCCGCTCCTGCGTTCCATGCAGGCGCTGAGCAAGGTGGCTGTGCGCTTCCTGCGCCTGTTCGGCAATGAGCGTGTGACCAGAGTCACCACCACGGTCGGCGCTGAACAGGAATATTTCATCATCGACAAGGCGATGTATGACCAGCGTGAGGATCTGATCCTCTGCGGGCGCACGCTCTTCGGCGCAAAGCCCCCCAAGGGGCAGGAGCTTGATGACCAGTACTTCGCCAATCTCCGTCCCCGCATTGCAGCCTATATGGCAGATCTCGACGAGGAGCTCTGGTCGCTCGGCATCTATTCCAAGACCAAGCACAATGAAGTCGCTCCGGCGCAGCACGAGATGGCGCCGATCTTCACCACCTCCAACCTCGGCACCGACCAGAATGAGCTGGCGATGGAGGTCATGGAAAAGGTGGCGCTCCGGCACGGGCTGGTCTGCCTGCTGCATGAAAAGCCCTTCGAGGGCGTGAACGGCTCCGGCAAGCACAACAACTGGTCGATGTCCTCGGATGACGGACAGAATCTGCTCGATCCCGGCGATACGCCGATGGAAAACCTGCAGTTCCTGACCATCCTCTGCGCCCTCATCAAGGGCGTGGATGAATATGCCGATCTGATGCGGCTTTCTGCGGCTTCTGCCGGCAACGACCACCGTCTCGGTGCGGATGAAGCACCCCCGGCGATCATCTCGATGTTCCTTGGTGAGGAGCTCGATGCCGTTCTGCGTGCGATCGAGGAGGACACGGTCTACAAGACCCAGACCTCTGCTTTTGAGATCGGCGTAAATGCACTGCCCTCCTTCCCGAAGGATTCCACCGACCGGAACCGCACCTCGCCGTTCGCCTTCACCGGCAACCGCTTCGAGTTCCGCATGGTCGGTTCTTCCGATAATATCGCCTGCCCGAACTTCCTGCTCAATGCCATCGTCTGCGAGGAGCTGAGCTGGTTCACCGAAAAGCTCGAACCCTTTGCCGGCAGTGAGCATTTCGAGGTCGAGGTCAAGAAGCTGCTCAAGGAAGTGCTGCAGAAGCACCGCCGCATCATCTTCAACGGCGACGGCTATTCGGAGGAATGGGTGGCAGAGGCTGCCCGCAGAGGTCTGCCGAATTATCCTTCCATCGTGGATGCGATGCCGCATTATACGGACGAGAAAAATGTTCGTCTGCTGGCAAAATACGGCATTTTCAACGAGAGTGAGATCCGCGCAAGAAAGGAGATCCATCTGGAGAAATACTCCAAGACACTGCGCATTGAAGCCCGCACCATGATCGAGATGGCACGGCGCCAGCTCCTGCCGGCAACGCTGGATTACATCCAGAAGCTGGCACAGTCTGTGGTACTCAAGAACCAGATCGGCATCTCCGCTGCAACGGAAAGCGAGATCGCCGGCAAGCTGAGCGACCTGGCAGATGCATTCTACGATTCGATCTCCACGCTGGAGAATATCGTCAATACAGCATGTGACATCAAGGGGATTCAGGAGCAGGCAGAGTACTTCCGGCACCATGTTTTCATTGAAATGGAGCGGATGCGTACCATTTCCGACACCATCGAACGCATGATGCCGCAGTCTGCATGGCCGATCCCGACCTATTCGGAAATGATCTATAATGTTTAAAGGCTTCCGGGATCAGATACAGAACCGGAAAGCGTACAGGAGGTAGGAGCATGAACATCAGACGTGTAATGGGGAGCGCTGCGCTGCTGCTGGCGGCAGCGATGTGCCTTGCGGGCTGCAGCGACGCGCCGGAGGGACCGGAAAGCAGCTACGGCTATACAGAAGAGACAACAGAGGAGCCTGAAATGATCACCCTCTCCGGTGACGATGTATCTTCGATCGTCGATGCCGTACCGGAGCTTCCGGAAACGGCAGATCCGACAGAAGCTGCAGCCGTACAGAATCCTTCCGAGGGCACGACACAGCCTTCAGGCACTGTCAGTCCCTTTGGCAAGTCCATTTATCTCGGACGTGCAACCGACTGGACAGAGCGCTTTTTCTGCTTTACTGACGGCGCAGACGGCAGTTTCTATTTGCAGGAAAACGGTGCTGCAACAGCCTTCACCCTCACGATGGACGGCTCTGAACGGATCATGTTCCACATGGGTGAAAAGACGATGAGCGCCGACCTGTTCTGGATGGATGACACCAATGTGATGCTGCTCTGGGAGGACGGCGTAAGTGAGACGCTGACGAAGATCGGCGACGATCCGGCAGGCTTCAAGTTCTACAGCAGCGAAGCCCTTTGCAATAAGGCGCTCGATGTCTATGCGCAGAAAAACGGCACCCGCCCCGCAAGAGCTGATGCCGTGCTGAATGCAGATGACACGATCTCTGTCAAGCTGTATGACGAGGTAGACGGTCACTCCGCCACCTGCGACTGGTATACGGTCAACCGCTACACCGGTCTCGGCACGAACATGCTTGGCGATCCGGTTGATCTCAGTGACGGCACTGTGCCGCCCGCTGCAGCAGAAACCACTGCGCAGCCGACGGAAACACAGCCTGCGGCAACGCAGCCAACAGAGACACAGCCTGCAACCTAAGGCAGCTCTGTGCGGTGGTGCCCTAAGATACGCAACTAAGCCCCCTCCTCATCGGGAGGAGGCTTTCTCATACCACCAGCATGCCCTTACGCTCCGCCACGCAGACGGATGCCGTTGCACCGGAGTTGAATTCGAGCGCATCCTCCTCCACACCGTCGCTGAAGATCACGCCGTTTTCCGGCATCAGCGAGGTGATGCGCAGCGGATCGCCGGCACGGATCTGCCCGAAGACGATCTCCGCCCCGGTCGAACGGCTCGGATATGGCTCCCGGACAGTGAAATAGAGATAGTCTGAGCTGCAGTTGAACTTTCCCGGCAGCACCGGCTTCTGCCCGAT
>CAMNDR010000074.1 GCA_946535685.1 uncultured Clostridia bacterium
GGGGCGCTCCCCGGTGCGTCAGCACCAGAAAACAGACTTTATTGACAAGCTGAGGTACCCGTGCAGCAGCATGGGTGCCTGCATTTTGCCGCCATGAATAAAGAACACGGCTGGTTTTCTGATTATTTGTGCAGAACCGACAAAAAATACGCGGCAATCTTGTCGGCAAAAGACGTTCAAACCCAAAAATTCTCTTGACAATTTGCATAAAGTGTGTTAGAATAAATAATGTAGCATAATGTAATGGTGCTATCATATCCTGCAGCGGTTTCGGCGCTGCGGACAGGGGATCATTTCTTGCCGGAATATAGAGGTTTCCGGTACCCTGAGAGGCTTTTGACCGAGAGAAGGAGTGTTAAGTATGAACCAGAGAATGAGAAGAGGCGTGATGACTGCGGCGCTCAGCGCATCGCTGGCGATCGTGAGCTGCGGTGCAGCACTGACCGCAAATGCAGCCACCGAGACCGGCAAGGCTTACATCTACGTTGTGGATGTACAGGACGGCGGCGCCAGCTACCAGGGTGAGGGCAATGTTGCCAACACCATCAGTGCCGGCGTGACCACCCAGACCATCGAGGCTGACGGCGATTACACCGTAGAGATTGATCTCTCCAAGGAGAGCACGATCACCACGATCACCGAGTTCAAGAAGCTCAAGCTGTATGTTGTCGGCACGGAGAACACCAAGAACCTGACGCTGACCGTGAAGGAGCTCAAGGTCAATGACAAGGCAATTGCCCTTGACGGCACGCCGGAGTTCAAGACCACCGAGAACGACTACTATGCCGATCTGTGGGATGTGGACGGCGCACAGCTTTTTGACCGCCTTGGCGATGACGTGATGAACGCAAGCAAGGTTTCCGTATCCTTTACCGTAGCTGGCTGGCCGGTTGAAGAGTCCTCCTCTGAGGCTTCTTCCGAGGCATCCTCTGAGGCTTCGTCCTCTCAGGCTGAATCCTCTTCCCAGGCGGCTTCGTCTTCCCAGGCGGCTTCGTCTTCCCAGGCTGCGTCCTCTGCTGCGCCGAGTGAGTCCAATACGCCCACCGGTGATGCAGGTGTCGGCGCTCTTGGCTTTGCAGCACTGGCTGCGGCAGCAGTTGCCTGCACAGGTGCGGTAGCAGCGAAGAAGAAGGACTAATCAGAAACTGGAAGGCAATTGGTAATGTGCCGCTGCTTGTCCTGTGTCATGGCCGAAGGGTGAGCAGTTGAATAAGTTCATAAATGAAATAAGCACGGCTCTTTGCTCAGTTATACAAGGTATTGTAGAACGGAACGGGGCTGTGCTTATTGTTATGAGGAGGGGCTGACGTTGAGAAAAACATGGATGAAACGAGCGCTTGCACTTGCAATGGGCGGCATCACGCTGATGCTGACAGCGTGCGGCGAGCTGCCGAAAGCGTTCCCGGGGATCAGTGATGACCCGGTGATCGTGGATATGGGCGACCGTTACAAGGTGAATGTGTTCTTCCAGAACAATGAGAACACCTATGCGCTCCGCAAGGACGGCACTGTGAAGGATTTCTTCGAAGGATGGACGAATACCGTCAACAAGATGATGTATACCGACACCTCCAAGACCTATATCACACAGTACGATCCCGCTGCTCAGCAGTTCAGCCTTGTGGAATACAACCGCACGGATTATGACAACAAGCTCTGGGAGGAGGCACGCAAGGACTACGCCGCAGAAGGCGCCAGCGCCAGCTCCGACAAGAGCCTGTATGTGATGGACGGCAAGAACGGCATCCCTGCGGGCGATGCGACGTTTGAGGAGAAGCGCCCCGAGGGCGGCATCCTCAGACTGTTCGTCGATGAGATGAAAAAGGTCGATGTCATGCGCTATACACGGCTTCAGTATGCCGAGGAGGCGACTGAGGCGGCGTCTGATGCGGAGAATGCGTCCTCTGCACCTGCGGAGGAGCGCACCAGCGAGATCTTCGATCCAGAGGCGATCAATGTGATCTTCACCGATCTGAGTGAAAAAGGCATCATTGATCTGGGCGAGGACATCTTCACCTATTACACCGCAGATAACCGCTATAATGCCTGCGTTCTGGCGATCAAGCTCGAAATGAAGCAGGGCGAGCCGATCTACTATGCGAGCCGGAACAATTCCGACTCCCTCACCAAGAATGCAGCGGGCGGCAGCCGCTGGTTCTATCTCGTGATGATGGGGCCGTCCACGCATCTGGCCTCCTTCGTGGACAGCCTGACCAAGAAGCTCGAGGAGGGCACGGTTCACCGGGGTGCTGCCACGAACGGCTACGAGCGCAGCCTGATCTACAACACCGCCGAGATCTTCAACCGTGAGGAAGACATCCAGATCCACATGGCGGACAGAAATGATCCCGACCAGCAGGCCATCCTGCAGAGCGGCGGCCCGGATGCGCTGTTTGAGAATGCATCCGTCCGGCTCGAACCGCTGTTTGACAGAGATTCCGCCTTCCCGGTCGGCGTATACCGTGACAGCATCATGGAATACCGCTATACACCGAAGGATAAGGCCTTCAACCTCAAGGGCTACAACGGTGCCGCGACAAAGGATTTCTCCCTGAACATCGACCTGACCAAGGAAGCCGACCGCCACGACCTCGTGGCAGATACCACGCCGCTGGACTATGTGTTCGGTGAGCCGGTCGTCTACCTCGAAGGCGCGAAGGGCTGGGAGGAGATGGATCCCGACCACAAGGAGCGCTTCTTCAAGAAGATCTCCGTGGACGAAAATGACGGCAAGAAGCTGTCGATCATCTCTGACAATGCGGATGAGTGCGACCACCACAATGTCTACATCACCGTTCCGGTGCTGCAGCGTGCAACTGTCAGCCAGGTGGTCGGCGAGAACATCAACACGGATACGCAGTGGGTAAGCAATTATTGCACCTTCTCCGGCTCTGATCCGAAGGAAGAGGTGAAGGGCACCTACTTCTTCAACACGTTCTACGCCAATCTGTTCGATATGAAGCTCGAAGGCGAGACAGACCAGCAGATGGTCGTCTATGGTGACACCAAGTACCTCTATGCACAGATCGACGAGCTGAAGATCCTGATCGAGGGCGTTCACTAAACCATGAAAGAACGAAAGGGAGGGCTCGCAAAGCTGATGCAGCGCACCGGCACAAAGCCGGGCGACCTGGTCATTGCAGCGACTGCAGCGATCCTGACCGTCTATATTTTGGTGCTCACGCTGAGCGTGAAGTACATCAGTCCCACACAGGAACCGATGTCAGCGCCCGGTATGACGGCGGAGACGGACACTGCTCCGGCAGAGCTGCAGGATCCGTCTGCAGAGCCCGAAACAGAGACAGCGGCGGCTGCAGAAGAGACGACAGAAGCAGCGACCGAAGCGGTATCCGGTGATCCTGCCGTGGAGCAGGCGCTTCCGGATATGACGCTTGAAGAAAAGATCTACCAGCTCTTTATCGTATCGCCGGAGAGCCTTGTGGACAATGCCGTGTCCTGTGTGACGGAGTCCGGCGATATGACAAAAACAGCGCTGGCGAGCAAGCCTGTCGGCGGCATCATCTACTTTGCCCAGAATCTGGAAAACAGACAGCAGACGACGGACATGATCGCCAATGCACAGCACTATGCCAAGGATTCGCATGGGATCGGCCTTTTCATCGCAGTCGATGAGGAGGGCGGCCAGGTCGCACGGGTGGCAGATTCCCTCGGCACCACGGCCTACAGCCCGATGGCGACCTACGGCAAGCAGGGCGATACCGCTCAGGTGCGTGAGATCGGTGCGGACATCGCCTCAGACATCGCAGAATACGGCTTCAACCTGGACTTTGCGCCGGTGGCGGATGTGAATCTGAACAGCGGCAATGAGCTGGGCAGCCGGATCTTCAGCGATGATCCGGAAGTCGTTTCGGAAATGACCGCAGCGATGGTCGAAGGCCTGCAGGAAAGCGGCAAGGTGAGCGCCACGCTCAAGCATTTCCCCGGTCTCGGCGCAGAGAGCGGCAATACCCACTACGATGCGACCGCACGCATCGACCGCACCAAGGAGCAGCTTATGCAGGACGAGTTCACCGCCTTCAGGGGCGGGATCGAGGCCGGCGCTGATTTCGTGATGGTCGGCCACCAGATCATGAGCTGCGCAGGCGACGACCTGCCGTCGGATCTTTCCGGCGTCGTGGTCAATGACTGGCTGCGGGGCGAGCTGGGATTCGAGGGCATCGTGGTGACGGACTCGCACACGATGAACACCATCAGCGGGACCTATTCCGCCGGAACGGCTGCCAGAATGTCGATCCAGGCGGGTGTGGACATTGTGCTGATCCCGAAGGATCTGCAGGCGGCATACCAGGCCGTGTATGATGCCGTGGAGAGCGGCGAGATCCCGGAGAGCCGGATCGACGAGAGCGTCCGGAGAATTTTGACAGTCAAGGCCCGTCACGGCCTGATCGGATAGGAGGAGTTCTTATGCCAGCAAACAAGAAACCGGCCAGAAAGCCGGCAGCCAAGCCCCAGGCCAAAAAGCCTGCACTGACAGGTGCTGCGCTGATTGCAGCGCAGAAAAAGGCGGAAAAGGGAAAGGGCGTTGCGCTCCCGTTTGTGTTCGGAGCCATCACGGCAGCGATCGTCGCTGCGATCATGGTGTTCCTGTTCCAGGACGGGCTGCCTGTGACGGACCGCTGCCACTGCTCGTGGGAGCGTGTCATCATCACATGCGTTCTGGTATTTGCAGCATGCGTGCTGCAGGTGTTCAGCTATCTGAGCTACCGTGAAAAGTGCAGACAGGATGCATTGGCCACCAGCCCCAAGGTGCATCAGGAGTTTGAAAAGAAGAAACCCTTCCGTGTGTTCGGCGTTTCGATCATCATTGCGGTCATCTCGGCTGTGGTGATTTTCGCGGCAGTGCCGCTGCTGCAGGATCAGAACGGCAATGTTCTGTGGTTCTTCACCAGGGGCATGGGCATCGTGATCGTTCTGCTCACACTGCTGATGTCGGCGCTCGGCGGGATCATGGATAAGCTCGTCTTCAACAATCATGTGAAATAAGGGAGGGAACAGCTATGCCGCCAGCAAGAAGACGAAGAAGACCGGGCGGAGGCTCCGGCCGGAACCGGGACAGGATCACTGCACCTGCCAACCGGCCGAAGGGCGTCACAGCGACGATCATTGCGTTCCTTCTGTGGGCTGCCTCCTGCGCAGCGATCTGGTTCATCACAAAGTACCAGCTCGAACACAATGTCTATAAGCTGATCGGGCTTGTGGATCTGATGGGGCGGGATGCGGTATACAAAGCCGGCAAGGGTCTGATCGGCGTTACCGCCATCACACCGGAGAGCATCGGTGAGGCCTCCAGGGAGATCATCAACAAGCTGTGCCTGTACAGAACTCTGATCCTCGGCATTCTGGAACTGCTGCTGATGATCTGGCCGATGCTGGAATACTGGTTCTGTTTCCACAAGGCAGTCGGCATGCGGGCGACCTACAAGTGGTATGTACCGGTGGTCATCATGTGCATCATCAGCCTGATCGCCATTGTCATTGCAGATGCGATCGTGCTGGCGCTGGGCTGGATCACGCTGGTGTCGCTGCTGGTCATCCTGGCGGTGATCTTCATTCCCCGCATCACACCGGCACTGCAGCCGAGATAGGAAAGGATGATTCTTATGGCAAACACCATTCTGGGCAATCATCCGTCGAAGAAAAACCGGGTGGATCTTGCCGTCAAATCGCTGATCCTTGCGCTGGTGATCTGGGTCGCTGTCTGTGTCGCGGTCTGGTTCATCGGCCGGCATAATCTTGAGGTCAATACAGCCAGGCTCCTCGGCGTTTCCCTGCGGTTTGACGTGACAGGCGCAGGGGAGG
>CAMNDR010000075.1 GCA_946535685.1 uncultured Clostridia bacterium
TGATGTCGGCGGCTTCGGATGTGATCGCACGCAGTGCCGCTTCCCGGGACAGTCCGCCCTTGACGGCAACGGCAGCGCTCATCCGCAGATATTGTCCGGGGACCTCCGGATGATCGGTGCAGATGGCGATGTGGCAGCCTTTTTCATGCAAAATGGCAGCGTTGGAAATGATCTGGTCACGCAGCTCCGGCTTGCAGCGGTCAAGCAGCAGCGGGCCGACGATGATGTTCAGCCCCCACTCACCGAACAGGTCTGCGGCGATATGGGCACCGGTGCCGTGGATAATGACTGGATCCAGCCCGAATTCCCTGCTGATGCGCACGGCGGTGCAGATGTCATCCGCACGGTGGCAGTGGAAATGCGCCTTCACATCGCCCTCAAGCAGCGGCAGGAGCGCCTCGCACTTGGCATCGAATTCCGGCGTTTCCTCCTCATCCGGATGCTCCTCGAAGCGCTGGAGACGCTCGGCATAGAGCTTCGCTTTCTGCAGGCCTTCCCGGATGAGCGAGGCGGTCGCCATGCGGGTGACGGGGCTTTCGTCCCGGTCGTGGTAGACGGATTTGGGATTCTCGCCGAGTGCAAATTTCATGCCGCAGGGCTTGATCGCCATCTCATCCGTGCAGCGTCCCATGGTTTTCATGAGCAGCATCTCGCCGCCGCAGGCATTGGCGCTGCCGGGAGAGACCACCACGGAGGTGATGCCGCTTGCACGCACCTCCGCAAAGCAGCGGTCATAGGGATTGATGCCGTCCAATGCCCGGAGCTGCGGGGTGAACGGATCGGAGATCTCATTGCAGTCATCGCCCTCGAAGCCGATGCCGTCCTCGATGATGCCCAGATGCGAATGGGCGTCGATCAGACCGGGCATCAAAAGGCCGCCGCCTGCGTCGATATCCTCCCCGGAGACCGTCTCCGGTTTTCCCTGCTCGACTGCGGTGATCTTACCGTCCTGCACTTCCACATACCCATAGAAATGCATGTCCTCGGTCATGGAATAGATCTCAGCGTTATAAATAATCATGTGTGTTCTCCTGTTTCATTCTTGCGGGCTTTGCCCTTTGTTGCAGATGCGCTTGTTACTGTTCTGTCTGTGCAGCATCCGGCTGCAGCAGCCGCAGGATCTCCTCCACGGTCGCTGTCGGGCTGTGGATCGCACGGATGCGGTGCGTGCTGTGCGCACGGTAGATCCCCCGGCGATGGCTGTAGAGCTGATAGAGCTCCTCCCGGGTGCTGCGCTTGACAATGGGACGGTCGGTGTTGGCAATGCGCTGGTAGCACATGCGGAACGGCACATCGAGGAACAGCACGATGCCGCTCTCACGGGCGATCTTCGCATTGATCTCCCGCAGCATGGCACCGCCCCCGCAGGCGATCACGCCTTCACGGGAGGCAAGCTCCCGGACGGCCTGCGTCTCCAGATCACGGAAATGCGGCTCGCCGTCTTCGGCAAAGATCTCCGGGATCGTCTTGCCGGCCTGCTCCTCAATATAGGTATCCATATCCGTAAACGGACAGTCAAGCTGCTTTGCAAGCCGCAGACCGACCGTGCTTTTGCCGCAGCCCATGAAGCCGCAGAGAAAGATCGTCATGCTTCTCCCTCCATTGCCGGGAACAGGCGGTCAACCTCTGCCTGCATTTCAGTGACAAGCGCCCAGATATCCGCCGGATCAAAGCGGGGATTGTTCCAGATCGACTGTGCAACGGCTGCCTGCCATACCAGCATCGCAGAACCGCCGACGGCCTCCTTGCCAAGTGCCTTTGCTTTGCGGATGAGCTGCGTTTCTGTCGGATTATAGATCACATCAAACACACGTCCGCTCCGGGCGATCACATCGTCCGATACCGGGCAGGCGTTCACCTTCGGATACATGCCGACCGGCGTTGCATTCATCAGCAGATCAAAGTCCTCCTCCGGCGCAGCCTCCAGCACACGGATATCCGTCTGGAACCTGCGCTGCAGCTCCTCTGCCAGCGCCTGCGCACGGGGCAGATCCCGCTCCACGACCGTCAGTGCTGCGCCGTGCAGGACACATTCCGTCGCCATCATGCGGCCGACACCGCCGCAGCCGACCAGCAGCACACTGCTGTCTGCGGGGATCTCGCCGACACTGTGCAGAAAGCCGGAACAATCCGTATTATAGCCAAAAAGCTCCCCATCAGAATTCACCGCAACGGTGTTCACAGACTGGTAGCGCTCTGCCGTTTCGTCCAGCTTCTTCAGATGCGGAAGAATGTCGGTCTTATAAGGAATGGTCACGTTGAAGCCCCTGAGTCTGCGCAGCCCGTCCACGGATCCTGCCAGATCCTCCGGTGCGATATCGGTGAGCGTGTACGCCGCCGTCAGACCGGCAAGCCGGAACAGACGCTCGTGGATCCACGGCGACATGGAGTGTCCGAGGGGGTGGCCGATAAGGGTAAATCTGTACATGTTGAATGTCCTCCCAGTGATGATAGATGGCTCTGATAGCCGATGGATATTCTTATTACCATCATAGCACATTTTTATCAAAAATACAAGGGCAATTCCCGTTTTTTTACAGTCAGACGAAAAAAACAATGTGAAAACGCTTTCAAAAATTACAGCCAGTACATTCTTTGGCTAAAATATACAAATAATAAATAAACTCGAATAAAAAAATCAGCATTACAGCAATTGACGGAGACGGACTTTTCCTATATAATTTTTTTAAGATAAGTTCGCATGCAGAAGATGAAACGCAGGTTTTCAGGTTTACCCGCATGAGAATGCAGAAACGGAGGTATCTTATGGATTTCAAAACAATTGCATCTATCATCGCAGACCAGTTTGACGCTGATATTGACGATCTGGAGGAGGATACCGATCTTCTCGAGGATCTCAACTGCACTTCAATGGATGTGGTGGAACTGATCGTGGCGATTGAGAGTGCCACGGATGTCCGGATCCCGGATGAAGCTGTGGACAGCATCCGCACGATCGGCGATATCGTGAATTATCTCAGCGAACACGCAGAGGACTGAAAGAGGACGCAGATGCGTCCTCTTTTCAGCTTGTCAATAAAGTCTGTTTTCTGGTGCTGACGCACCGGGGAGCGCCCCACCCCCAACCCCCTCCCCATCGGGGAGGGGGCTATATTGCGGGGGCTTCGCCCCCTGCACCCCGATCGGGGCTGCCGCCCCGAACCCTGCAAAATAGCTTTTTTGACAGTCTGGAAAGAGGACGCAGATGCGTCCTCTTTTTTATCACGTCCTGAATGTGCAACATTTTACTCTTGCAAAATCGCTCGGTTTCTGGTATAATGGTAGAATAGGCATGAACCATATCCCGAAAGGAGTTACTATGAGATCCAGATCTATGGCCGGAATCGCGGCCGCAGTACTGTCACTGTTCTGCATGGGCAGCATCAGTGCCTCGGCACATACGGCAGATGAAGTCGCTGCCAAGGCAAGAGCGGCAGGCTGGCCGGAATCGCTGATCCAGGCCGGCTATAACCAGTGGGCGACCGGCAGCTACAGCCAGGAAAAGCTTGATGCTGCCTACAACAGCGTATCCTCGTTCAATCAGGGCAGCGGTGAGATGCTCTGCAACATGCTCGGACTTGATCCTGATGAATATCTTGAAGGCATGAGTGCCGATCCGGAGCCGACGCAGGCATCTGCCGAGGGAACAACGGAAGCACCGATGACTGTGACAAAAGCAGACGGCACGGTGGAGGAACGCATCAAGCCATCTGCATTCACGAAAATGACCAAGGAGGAGCGCCAGGCCTATGTGGACAGCCTGTCCGAGGAATCGAAAAAGGCGTTTATGGCAAGCCTGACCGGCGAGGAGCGCAAGAGCCTGCTCAAGGATCTTCCGGCAGAGGACAAGGCAGCACTCGTACAGAAATATCTTGAAACGGCGAGCGATATGGATCTGAATGTGACCGTGGACGGCTTCGACGGGAACAACCTTACCATGACGCTGCGGGATGAGACCGGCAGGATCGTGGATAAGACAGGAACTGCCGTCGCCGTCGATGAGACAGGCTACTCGCATACGCTCCCGCTCGCAGCCGCGGCTGGCGGTGTCGTGCTCGCTGCAGCAGGATTTGCCGGGCTGTACTATTATATCCGCAGAACGGAACAGTAAAGGAGCACAGTTTTGGCTACAGAAAAAAAAAAATCCCTTGCACCGGTCTATGTTCTGACAGGCGTGTTCCTGTTCATTCTCTGCGCAGCCGTGTGCATTGCGGCGCTGATCGTGCCGTATGAAAAGGGTAAGACCTACCTCGGACTGGTGTTCATGGATCAGTCGAAAATACCTGGCGGCGGGGTCGCCGGACTCAATGACGGTCTCGTCATCAAGGACAACACCAATATTGACACAGATCCCGATGCACAGAGCCTGTCGGAGGAGGGCGAGATCATCCGCCCCGTGTTCGGCGAGCAATACGCTGTGCTGCGCTGTGAGGCCGCACAGATCGAAGTGCCGGTATACTGGGGATCCACGCCGGAGATGCTTGAGCACGGCGCCTGTCAGGCATCCTCATCCAAGGTGCTCGGCGAGACCGGCAACGTGGTCATCAGCGCCCATGTGAACACGTTTTTTGCCAATCTCAGCGATCTGCAGCCCGGTGATGAGGTCGTGCTGTATACGGAATACGGCGTGTTCACCTATACCGTCCGTGAAATGGTGCGGTTCGAGAACACGGACAAGCAGTATGTCAGCGCCAAGAAAACAGATCAGCTCACGCTGTACACCTGTGAAGCACAGGTGCTTGGTACCTCAACCACAAGAGTCGGCGCTGTGTGCGACCTGACAAGCAAGCAGTTCCATGCTGCATCCGGAGAGGGGGCGGCAGAATGAAGTCGATCAAGGCCTATCTCCCGAATGTATTGCTGACGTTTCTGCTCGTATTTGCGCTGCTCGGCGCAGAGCTGCTGGCATTTGTCCAGGCGGCTGTGCTGCATCCGGCGGTATTCCGGCAGATCACAAAGCAGGAAAAGCTCGATGAAAAGGCGTTTTCTGCGCTGAGTGACACATTCGTCTCACGCTCCCACAGCACGGGCATCCCGGCAGAGGTCTTTCTGGATGCGCTCAGTCCGGAACTGCTCGGCGAATGCATCGACCTCAGGACAGAGGCATTTTTCGCCTATCTGCATGGCTCTGACAGCGAAGCACCGCAGCCGGATCTGACGGCGATGCAGGATTCCATCCGGACATTTTTCGAGAACTATGCCGATGAAAACGGCTATGAAAAGGACGCTGCTTTCGAGGAAAAGGTCACAGCCGTGACGGAGGAATACGCCGGGATCGTGGAGACGGCAGCAGATCCGTTCCGTTTCGGGACACTGCGGCGGAACGGCTGGCTTGATACCGGAAGGAAATACCTGCGCTATCTCACGCCCGCCATGATCGGCTGCATCACGGCAGCCCTGCTCCTGATGGTGCTGCTGATCGTCTGCAACCGGAAGCAGAAGCCGCTGCTTGCCTATTGGTATGGGCTCGCATCGCTCATCAGCGGGATCCTGCTGCTTCTGCCGTGTGCCTATCTGAAAGCGACGGATTTCTTTGCGGGATTTGCCCTCAAGGAGCCGCAGACCTATGCAGCCGTTGTCGGGCTGCTCCGACTGGTGACAGATAAAGCGCTGCTTCTGGGCATCATCACTGCTGTGATCGGTGCTGCGCTGCTCATCGCATTTGCAGTGATCCCCAAGCCTAAAGCAACCGCATAACGCCGAACAGGCAGCACTGCAAACACAGTGCTGCCTGTTTCAGTCTGTCAAAAAAGCTATTTTGCGGAGTTCGGGGCGGCAGCCCCGATCGG
>CAMNDR010000076.1 GCA_946535685.1 uncultured Clostridia bacterium
GTCGGCGCTTGGTCACACGAACACGGTCTATCTCTTTGGCGGAAAGGATGAGGGATCGGCGGCGCTGATCCAGGGACTGACGCTCTCAGGGGTCCTCTTCGATGAGGTGGCGCTGATGCCGCGATCCTTTGTGGAGCAGGCGGCGGCTCGCTGTTCGGCGGCGGGGGCAAAGCTCTGGTTCGGGTGTAACCCGGAGCATCCGTATCACTGGTTCTATCGGGAATGGATCCTGAAGGCGGCGGAGAAAAGGGCGCTGTATCTGCATTTTACGATGGAGGACAATCCCTCTCTCTCGGAGGAGGTGCGGGAACGATACCGGCGGATGTATGCAGGGGTGTTCTATGACCGGTTCGTGCTCGGAAAATGGACAGTCTCGGAGGGGCTGGTCTATCCGATGTTCAGCACGGGAAAGCATGTGACGGAGGTACTGCCGGAAACATGCGAACGGTACGTGATCTCGTGCGATTACGGGACGGTGAATCCGACTTCGATGGGGCTCTGGGGGCTGCATGACGGGGTCTGGTACCGGCTGCGGGAGTATTATTATGACGCTCGGAAAGAGGGCATGATGCGGACGGATGAGCAGCATTATGCGGGACTGGAACGGCTGGCGGGGAGCCTGCCGGTGGAATGCGTGGCGGTGGATCCGTCGGCGGCGAGCTTCATCGCCTGCATCATCCATCACCGGAAATACCGGGTGATACGGGCGAAAAATGAGGTGCTGTCGGGGATCCGGCTGGTGAGCGAGGCGCTGGTGCAGGAGCGGCTGCGCTTTGCGGCGGGGTGCGAGGACTGTCTGCGGGAATTCGGGCAGTATTGCTGGAATGAGAATGCGGCGGGCGATGTGCCGAGGAAAGAGCATGACCATGCGATGGATGATGTGCGGTATTTCGTGAGCACGATCCTGCATGGACACAGGGAAGCGGATTTTACGGCGATGAGTGTGGGGCGATGAATGAGAAACATGCAGGGGCAGGGCGGTCACCGCCCTGGGGCGGCGCAGGCCGACAAACAGGACGGGAGGTTGAACATGAATTGGTTTGGTAAGAAAAAGCCCGTAAAGCTGCCGGAAGTGCAGACGGCTGTCCGGGACAGGATGGACGAATTTCCGGTGCAGCTCTACAGCTACGGGCTGTTTGAACGGGTCCGGCGGACGGTGCCGATCGTGGATGCGGCGATCTCCAAAATGGTGCGGCTGATCGGGACATTCCGGGTGGAATGCGGGGATGAGCGGCTGCAGGAGGAGCTTGACACCTTTCTGCGGGAAGTGAAGGTCGGGCTGACGGGGCAGTCGGTCTACAGCTTTATGGACAGGTATCTGGACAGTCTGCTCGTTTATGGCAATGCGGTCGGGGAGATCGTGATGGACAGGCAGGGACAGCATATTGCAGGGCTCTGGACCGGGAAGATCACGGATGTGGGCGTGCGTGCGGGGGCACATCCGCTGGAACGGCAGTATGTACTGCGGACGGATGGCGGCGAGGTGCTGCTGCCGCATCCGGAACGGATCCTGTTTACGGCGCTGCGGCCTCCGGAGGGCGGCGTCTATGGCGTTTCGCTGCTGCAGGGGCTTCCGGTATTTGCGGAGGTGCTGCTGAAGATCTATGACTGCGTGGGGCAGAACTTCGAGCGTGCGGGAAATGTGCGCTATGCGGTGTCGTACAAGCCTTCGGCGGATCCGGGGGAAATGGCGTATGCCGGGGAACGTGCGCAGGCCATTGCGAAGGAATGGAGCGAGGGCATGCAGGCGGCAAAACGGGGCGAGATCCGTGATTTTGTGTCGGTGGGCGATGTCAGCATCCGGGTGATCGGGGCGGAAGGCTCGATGCCGGCGACGGAGATCCCGGTGCGGCAGATCCTGGAGCAGCTCATTGCAAAGCTCTCGATCCCGCCGTTTCTGCTCGGACTGAACTGGTCCTCGACAGAGCGGATGTCGGCGCAGCAGGCGGATATCCTGACCTCGGAGCTGGAATATTACCGGCGGCTGCTGGAACCGGTGATCTGCCGGATCGCTGCAGCGTATCTGCAGCAGCGGGGCGTGTATACGCCGGTGCAGGTGGTGTGGGATAACATCAATCTGCAGGATGAGGTCGAGCTTGCAAAGGCGGAGCTCTACCGGGCACAGGCTGCGGCTTTGGAGATTTCGCCCGCTGCGGCGGGCGACAAGGGGACGCTGTCCCCTTGACCCCTGCAAACTTTTTTTGGAGAAAAAAAGTTTGATCAAAAAAATCGTCATGGGCTTTGCGCTCAGAGGCAAGGCTGTGAGAGAATGCGAATAATAGGAGGAAATTGCGATGATGTATAATGAGGTCAAGCTGGAAAAGGGTATGTATCATCTGGCAGGCAAGAGCTTTCTGCAGGCGCTGGAGGAGGCGGATCCACAGGCACAGTATGCGGGGTCTCCGCTCGGTCAGCTCGATGCCTATGAGCGTCAGCTCAAGCGCTTTGACATCCGTGTGAACGGTGCGGGCTGCGACAGGGTCGAGAAGTTCTTCACGACCACGGAAAGTGCGGTGCTGTTCCCGGAATTCGTGCGCAGAGCCGTCATCAAGGGCATGCGTGAGGCGGTGCTCGATGAGATCACAGCGGTGGTTTCCCGCTGCGATTCCAACCGCTATCAGGGTGTGGTGCTGACGGAGACTGCGCCGTATTCCACGACTGCTGAGACCGTGGCAATGCCGGATTCGACCATTACGGAGAGCGGTACACTCGTGACGCTGGAGAAATATGGCAGAACGGTCAAGGCATCCTATGAGGCGATTCGTCAGCAGAGACTGGATGTATTCGCCCTTATGCTGCGCAGGATCGGCAGAGAGCTGGCGGATTCCGTGACCGGTGCGGCGCTCACCGAGCTCGTGGACAGCGTGACGGCGACCACGGTCTCCGGACTCGCTTACGGCGATCTTGCGGCGCTTTACGGCAGCTTTACGAGCTTTGACATGAAGGCGGTGCTGGTCTCCCCGGCGGTGATGGCACAGATCCTGGTGATGGACGAGATGATCGAGGCCTCCTCCAGGGATGTGACCGAGATCCGTCTGCCGTTCGGCACGAGACTCATCAACTGCAAGCAGCTTGATGATGACACGGTGATCGGTCTGGATACGGACTTTGCGCTCGAGCAGATCCGCTCCAGCGAGGTGGTGCTGGAAACAGACAAGCTCATCGACAGACAGCTCGACTGCATCGGTATTTCTGTGAATATCGGCTTCCGTGCGCTGATGCCGGGTGCGGTGAAGGTGCTGGAGATCACCTGAGCGGGCGCCTGCGCTGACAGGATGCTCTGAGGACTGAGGGGACGGGAGGGCGGCAAAAGGAGGAGATTTATGACGGAGCTGGAAAAGCTGAACCGGTTCACACGGCGGGAGCATCAGGCGGAGGAGGTCTATCTGTTTGATGCGGTGCTGTGCGATAATGAGATCGACAGGGATCTGGAATGCTTCTCGGAGGAGGCGCTCGGTGCGCTGCAGAAGCTGTTTATCGGGAAAACAGGGATTTTTGACCATGATCTGCGGGCAGGCGGACAGACGGCACGCATCTATGACACGGAGATCGTGAGGGATGCGGAGCGGATGACGAAGGACGGACGGCCTTATATGGCGCTGAAAGCAAAGGCATATATGATCCGGACGGCATCCAATGCGGATCTGATCCGGGAGATCGACGGCGGGATCAAGAAGGAAGTCAGCATCTCCTGCAGTGCGGGCAGACGGCGCTGCTCGGTCTGCGGAGCCGACCGCAGCGGTGAGGGCTGCCGGCATGTGCCGGGAAGGATCTATGACGGGAAGCTGTGCTGCACGGTGCTCGATGAGATCAGAGATGCCTATGAATGGAGCTTTGTGGCGGTGCCGGCGCAGGTCGCTGCGGGCGTGACAAAGCATTTTACAGGAAACAGGGAGGCGGATACGATGGAGAAGGAACAGGCTTTGCTGGGTGAAGTGGAGAAGATGCTGCGGAAGGAAGTGCTGGTGCTGTGCGGGCGTGAAAATGCCGTATCAAAGGCACTTTGTCTGGCGGCGGACAAGATGGACATCGGGGAGCTGATGGCGTTCAAGCGTGCGCTGCTCGCGGAACACTGCGGTGAGGCTGAGGTGCAGCTCTGCGGAAGCGGCAGTATTGCGCCGGATGGCGCATTCCGGATGGACTGAGTGACGCTTGGGGGAGGTATGGGCATGGATATGCAAATGATCGGGGGACTGTTCACGCTGTTTTCGGGAGAGACGGATGTGAGCGGGTATCTGCCGCTGCTGAGGCTGGCGGCGGCAGAGGTGCGCCGGGCGCTGCGGGAGGATGCGGACGAGACGGATGTGCGGCTGTGCTATCTGGCGGCGGCGGTGGCAAATCTGCGCTACCGGGAGATCTGGGGCACGAGAGAGGGTGTGACGGCGGTGTATGCAGGCAATCTGCCTGCTGCACCGGACGGCGTAAAGGACAGCATGGCGCAGCGGCTGGTGGCTGCCTACAGGGCGGTATGCAAAGAACTTCTGCGGGATGAGACGTTCGTGTTTCTTGGGATCGGGGGCTGCGATGCGGGAACTGATTGATGCGGTGACCGGGGCGCTGCGGGAGGTCTGCGGCGGCGAGGTCTATCCGGGATTTGATGCGGTGCCGCTGCCGAAAAAATCTGACCGGCGGTTCACGGTGGTCGAGCTGGAGCGGGTGCAGCTCGATGCGCCGTTCCCGGACGGCGTGGGGGCGGTGCATCCGTTTACGGCGATCCTGCGCATTTCTGTGCTGGTGCCGATGACGGCGCCGTTGCAGCGTGCGGAGGAGCTGCTTTATGGCGGGATCCTGCCGGCGCTGGAACCGATGGGGGCGATGGTATGCGAAGTACAGCCCGCAATCGGTGATGCAAGGCTGCAGCGGACGGTGCTGCGTGCATCGGTGCGGTTCCGGGGGCTGTATACGATGGAGGATGCGGAATGAACATGACGCTTTGCGAAATGAAGCAGTATGACCTGATCCTCGGAGAGGTAGTGCTGCATCTGGCGGAATACCGGCTGACAGGAAGCTGCGGGGTGCGGGAACAGGGCACGGCGCTCGGAACGGGTGCGGTGACGGCATGCTGGGCGAAATGCACAAGGCTGGTGCTGAAGGGAAAGCTCTCTGAAACGGCGGATATTGCGGAGACGGCGGCGGCGCTCGATGCGGCGCTGCGCTCCGGGCTGACAAGAGGGATCCGGCTCGGGCGGCTGCTGTATACGGATGCACGGCTGATCGGGTACAGTCTGGGCGAGGGTGACGGTGTGCCGGAGATCACGCTCATGCTGATGACGAACACGGCGCTGAGAACGGAGGAGGACGCATGAGCTTTACGGTGCGGCTGTATCTGGCGGAAGGATCGGTGACGGAGCAGATCTGCACGGCGCTGATGCTGGAGAGAGAGATCTACACGCCGTATGATACGCTGACGGCGGAATTTCCGGAGGAGGGCTTTCATGCGGCGCAGATACGCAGGATCGGGCTGGAATGGGACGGAGACGAGATCTTTCTCGGACTGGCTGACCGGATCGAGCAGGTGATGCGGGAGGGCGTGCGGATGCTGCGGGTGAAGGCAAGGAGCTTTACCTCGCTGCTGGTGCAGAATGAGCTGGTGCCGGGACTGCACTCGAATCTGACGCTCGGGGATCTGGTGCAGGGGTTCTATACCTTTCCGCATGTGACGTACCAGGAGGATGCACGGACGGGG
>CAMNDR010000077.1 GCA_946535685.1 uncultured Clostridia bacterium
CGTGAGGTCAGACCGGTTTATTGCAGCGAGTGCTTTGCAAAGATGCGTGAGGAATAATTGAACGATCCGGAAAGCACGGCGTTATGCTGTGCTTTCTGTGTACAATGAAACGGAGGAGAATTATGGTAGTATCCAAGGAAACCGTGATCGGTGATATTCTTGACGAGAATCTGGAAATCGCAGCGCCGTTCTTTTTAGGGATCGGCATGCACTGCCTGGGCTGCCCGGCATCCCGCGGCGAGACCATCGAGGAGGCATGTGCTGTTCACGGCGTTGATGCAGATGAGCTGGTAACCAAGCTCAACGCGGCATTCGGCAATTGACAGACATAGGGCTGCGCCCGGCGCAGCCCTATTCTTATAAGGAGGAGAAAACGATGCTCAGTGCAAGACTGCAGGTATGTGCTGCGTATGTGACGCAGGGAGGCCATATCTGTGATGTCGGTACAGATCATGCACAGCTCCCGGTCTATCTCGTGGAGCAGGGGATCGCTGCAGCGGCGATTGCATCCGACATCGGTGAAGGCCCGCTGCAGGCGGCTGAACGTACCATCGCACAGCACGGTCTGACCGGACGCATCCGGACGATCCTCTCCGATGGGCTGCTGCAGATTCCCGGAGACGACGTGACCGACATCGTGATCGCCGGGATGGGCGGAGAAACAATGGTGCATATCCTTGAATCTGCGCCGTTTCCGCTCGATGGCAAGCGTCTGATCCTGCAGCCGATGACCAAGGCGGAGATCCTGCGGCAGTGGCTCTATTCGCACGGCTTTGTCATCCGGGAGGAGCGCTGCGTCAGGGAAGAACAGCGGCTCTATAGTGTGATGCGGGCGGAATATACTGGCGCTTGCTATAAAATTGCGTTATGGGCACTGCGGATCGGCGCAATGGATCTGACGGATCCGGACTGCATGGCCTATGCAGAGCATCAGCTCGCACAGCTCACCCGCAGAAGTGAGGCAATGCGCCGTGCAGGGACGCCGGATGATGCCGCCGAGGAAATGGCCGCCGCACTGCGGGAAAGATTGGAGGAATTCAGATGACCGTACAGGATATTTACAATGTGATCGACGCATTTGCGCCGTTTTCAAGCCAGGAGAAATGGGATAATTCCGGACTTCTGGTGGGTTCTCCGGGCTGCTCTGGTGAGCGTGTGCTCGTATCGCTCGATATTTCGGCTGCTGCCGTGGAAAAGGCCGGAGAGCTGGGCTGCGATGTGATCGTGTCGCACCATCCGGTGATCTTTTCGCCTATGAAGACACTGCCAGCCGAAAGTCCGGTCTATGTGCTTGCAAAGTACGAAATGTCGGCGATCTGCTGCCATACGCCGCTCGATATTGCGCCCGGTGGCATCAATGATCTGCTCGTGGAACGGCTGCGGGGGGAGCTCGATTTTGCACCGGAAACGGAGCTCCTCGATGCGGAGGGCTGCGGCCGGATCATTACCTTCACCGAGGCGCTGCCGGTGACGACGATCGCAAAAGCAGCAAAGGCTGCGCTTGGCTGCAATACCGTCCGCTGCTCGTCGGATGATGCGGAATATCGCTATATCAAGCGGCTCGGCATCTGCTCCGGCTCCGGTTCCTCGATGCTTGAGGACATCGCCGGACGCTGTGAAGGCCTTCTGACAGGTGACGTGAAGCATGACCGCTGGTATAAGGCGGAGGAACTCGGCATCGGGCTGATCGACTGCGGGCATTATCATACCGAGATCCTCATGGTGCCCTATGTAGCGCAGAAGCTCCGTGCGGCGCTGCCGGGAGCGGAGATCTTCGAGTTCGTGGAAGGGGATCCCTGCGATTATGTCTGAGACCATCTGGTGCTGTCCGGTCTGCGGCAGGAAACTGCATCCGGCAGACCGCAGCCTGAAATGCGAAAAAGGCCATAGCTTCGACCGATCCCGCAAGGGTGACGTACACCTGCTGCCGGCGAATAAAATGCACGCCAAGCTCCCCGGCGATAATCCGGAGATGGTGCGGGCAAGGCGTGCATTCCTTTCAAAGGGATATTATGCGCATCTTCTGGAGACGATCAGCCGTGCTGTGTGCGAGCGCCTTCCGGATGGCGGCACGCTTCTCGATGCAGGCTGCGGCGAGGGTTATTATACGGCAGGTGTGCTGCATGAGCTTGATGCAGCGGGAAAATCAGCACATCTCTATGGCGTGGACATCTCCAAGACTGCTGCAGGCTATGCGGCGAAGGCGGATCCCAGGCTCGACTGCGCAGTGGCGAGCGTGTTTCACCTGCCTGTGGAGAGCGCTTCCTGCGACGCGCTCCTGAGCATCTTTTCACCCTACTGCGGGGAGGAATTCCGGCGTGTGCTGAAACCGGACGGGTGGCTGATCATGGCCATTCCTGCCGCGCGGCATCTGTGGGAGCTGAAAGCGGCTGTCTATGACACGCCCTATGAAAATGCGGTGCGGGACTATGCGCTCGAGGGCTTTGCGTTTGAACAGAAATACACGGCATCCAGGGAAATTTCCCTCGATGATCCGCAGGATATCGCCGCATTGTTTGCCATGACGCCCTATGCCTACCGCACCGGCGCAGCCGAACGAGAGCGCCTTGCGGCATTG
Source organism: uncultured Clostridia bacterium (assembly GCA_946535685.1). Classification (GTDB taxonomy): domain Bacteria; phylum Bacillota; class Clostridia; order Oscillospirales; family Ruminococcaceae; genus UBA3855. The sequence goes on from CAMNDR010000077.1 coordinate 2,579, forward strand.
CGGACGCTCAGGACAGAGGCGGCATTTGAGGTGCTTATCTACCGCAATACATCGACCAAAAAGGAGAATTCACATGGCATTTGACGGCGCATATCTTTACACCATCCGCCAGGAGCTTCTGCCGCTCATCGGCGCACGGGCGGACAAGATCCACCAGCCTTCCCGGGATGAGCTGATCGTGCATCTGCGCAGCCGTGAGGGTACATCCCGGCTGCTCATCAGCACCGCAGGTGATACCGCCCGTGTGCATCTGACAAGCGTATCCATCGAAAATCCCGCAGTTCCGCCGATGTTCTGCATGCTGCTGCGCAAGCATCTTGGCGGCGGACGTCTCACGGATGTCCGGCAGGAGGGGCTTGACCGGGTGCTGTTCCTTGATTTTGAGTGCATGAATGAGCTGGGCGATTATGTGAATCTGACGCTTGCCTGCGAGGTCATGGGGCGCTATTCCAACGTTGTCCTCATCGGCAGTGACGGCAAGGTCATCGACAGTCTGCGCCGCAATGCGGATGTGACCCGGGAACGGGTGCTGCTGCCCGGATTTGTTTATGAACTGCCGCACAGGACGGGACGGCTCAATTTCCTTGAGACGGATGATGATACGATCGTGAATGCACTGCTTCTTGCGCCGGATCAGCGGCTGGATAAAGCGCTGGTGGGGATTTTTGAGGGTGTGTCGCCGCTCCTTGCCAGAGAATGGGCATTTTATGTGAGCCATGACGGGATCCGCACGGGCGAGATGACGCAGGATCACCGTGACCGGCTGCTGTTCACGATCCATGAAACCAAGCGGATGCTGCTGGAAAATGACTGCCGTTTCCATCTCCTGAGCACACCGGAGGGTGCGCTCAAGGATTACTGCTTCCTGCGTCCGCAGCAATACGGAGCCCTGATGGTCGTCAAGCCCATGCCCTCGGCGAGTGCGGCGCTGGATGAATTCTATGCGCAGCGGGATCTGCGGGCACGGATGAAGCAGCGGGCGAATGACCTCTTCCGGCTGGTTATGACCCGCATCGAGCGCACGACACGCAAGCTCGCCAACCAGCGGCAGGAGCTGGCGGAGACTGAGAAAATGGAACAGAACAAGCTCTATGGCGATCTGCTGTCGGCAAATCTCTACCGTATTGAAAAGGGCGATACAAAGGCGGTCTTAGAGAATTTCTATGAGGAGAGCTGTCCGCAGGTGACCGTCCCGCTGCGTGCTGAGCTGACACCTTCCCAGAATGCGCAGCATTACTACACGCTCTACCGGAAGGCTGCCACGGCGCAGGAAAAGCTCGCCGGTCAGATCGCACAGGGCGAGGCAGAGCTTGCCTATCTGGAGAGCGTTTTCGATGTGCTCAGCCGTGCAGAATCGGAGAGCGACCTGCTGCTGCTGCGGGATGAACTGGTGCAGCAGGGCTATGTCCGGAACCGCTCCCAGAAGCAGAAGCCCCCGAAGCAGACCCCGCCGATGCTGTTCCAGTCCTCGGACGGCTTCCTGATCCTGGTGGGGCGCAACAACCGTCAGAATGACCAGCTCACGCTCAAAGAAGCTGCAAAATCGGATATCTGGCTGCATACGCAGAACATCCCTGGCTCGCATGTGATTCTCGTGACAGACGGCCGGGAGCCGACGGAAACGGCGCTGCGGGAGGCGGCTGTGCTGGCGGCATATCACTCGAAGGCAAGGGATTCTGCGCAGGTGCCTGTTGATTTTACAAGAGTGAAATTTGTCAAGAAGCCTGCCGGTGCCAAGCCCGGCATGGTTATCTTCACGAACCAGCAGACGCTCTATGTCAAGCCGGATGCAGCGCTCGCCGAAAGGCTGGCCGCGCAGTGAAGCGGCTTGATGCGGCATTTTTCCAACGGGATTGCCTGGAAGTGGCGCCGGATCTTGTGGGAAAGATTCTGGTACACCGCCTTCCGGACGGAACAGAACTCCGGGAGCGCATTGCAGAAACGGAAGCCTACCGCGGCACAGAGGACGAGGGCTGCCATGCGTTCCGGGGAAGAACGCCCCGGAATTCGATGCTCTGGCGGGAAAGCGGCGTGGTGTATATCTATCTGTGCTATGGGATGCATCACCTGCTGAACGTCATCACCGGTGAGCCGGAACAGCCGCAGGGCGTGCTCCTGCGGGCAGGCGAGGTGCATGACGGGCCCGGAAAGCTGACGAAATCCCTGCAGATCACCAAGGCGCTCAACGGCGGCAGCTTCACGGACGGCGGCGTGCTCTGGTTTGAGGATGATGGTCTGCGTCCGGCGCTCCGGACGGCGCCCCGGGTGGGCATCGACTATGCCGGGGAGCCGTGGAAAAGCATCGCATGGCGCTGGATCGGGACGAAGCAGGCGAAATAATGCCTCCCGCAGGGGCAAAACAAAAGCCTCCGCAGCAGCGGAGGCCATTCGGATTCAATGCTTCAGGTACGATCTCACAAGAACCTGCAGGAGCTCGTCACGGTCAATGTGGCGGATGAGGTTCCGGGCATTGTTGTGCGTGGTGATGTAGGTCGGATCCTCAGAGAGGATGTAGCCGACGATCTGGTTGATGGGATTATAGCCCTTCTGGACAAGCGCATCATAGATGATAGTCAAAGTCCGTTTGAGTTCGATTTCCCGTTCTTCGTTCATTGAAAATGTCATTGTTTTATCGAACATGATGCTTACCCCCTTGCGGATATCTATTACCACTTTTATTATAACTGATTTTGCAGCGTATCACAAGGGGTTCAGACAGATTTCTTTGTGGATTCTACGTTTTGCAATAAAATGCAGTGTTGAATCTGTGCAGAAGATACAAAAATCAACTGAAACTGTCTTTCCAGGCAGCCTCTCATCTGTCAAATCACATTGACAATCTGAGAAGGCTATGGTATAATAAAAGCATATAACGCAGCAAGGAGGCATGACAGATGCTGCAGATTGATCTGAGTGGAAAGATCGCCCTTGTGACCGGTGCATCCGGTGAACTGGGGCGGGTGATCGCACGGACACTTGCGGAATGCGGGGCTGATGTGGCAGTGCATTACTGCGGGAGCCGTGAAAAGGCGGAACAGACAG
>CAMNDR010000078.1 GCA_946535685.1 uncultured Clostridia bacterium
CCCTGTCACAGCGGCGCAGATCACAGAGATCGTGGAGACAGCAAGGTTTGCACCGAGCTGGAAAAATTCCCAGACCGTGCGCTATCATGCCGTACTGAGCCGGGAGATCAAGGACAGGATCGCCGCAGAGGGGACACTGAACTTCTCCAAGAACGGCAACAATATCCGCAGTGCGGCTGCACTTGTTGTGCTGACGACCGTGGACGGCATTGCCGGCTATGAGCCGGACGGATCGCCCACGACCACGAAGGGCGCCCACTGGCAGTCCTTTGATGCGGGCATCGCCTGCCAGACCTTCTGCCTTGCGGCGCATGATCTGGGGCTCGGAACGCTCATCATGGGCATCTTTGATGAGCCGAAGATCAAGGAACTGCTGCAGATCCCGGAGGGCGAGAGCATTTCTGCGCTGATCGCTGTCGGCTATGCGGACATTGCACCGAATGCGCCGAAGCGGAAGGAAACCAGCGAATTATTGCAGATCATTGATTGATCCTAAATCTCCTTTATGATGCAGGTGCAGGACGGTCACCGTCCTGCCGAGGGAGGTTTAGGAGGGGCGAGGAGCCCCTCCTAAGTCGGCGTCAGCCGACAAAAACACTTGTATAATAGGAGGATTTACCTATGAATTTATCACTGAGATGGCTTGCCGATTACGTCAAGCTCGATGTCACACCGAAGGAATTCTGCGCCGCCATGACCATGAGCGGCTCCAAGGTGGAGGCATTTGAAGAAGAAAAGAACCGTCTTGACGGCATTGTGATCGGTAAGATCCTGAGCAAGAAGCCGCACGAGAATGCGGATGCGCTCTTTGTCTGCTCCGTGGACATGGGTAGCGGGGAGCCTGTCCAGATCGTGACCAATGCGAAGAATGTGCAGGAGGGCGATCTTGTGCCTGTTGCAACGCCCGGCACGGTCGTGACCGAGGGATCCGAGTCCATGAAGATCAAGGTCGCTAAAGTCCGTGGCGTGGAGAGCCGCGGCATGTTCTGCGGTCTGGAGACGCTGGGTCTGACGCAGAACGATTTCCCCTATGCGGATCCGAAGTCCGTTTTCGTCATCAAAGAGGACTGCAAGCCCGGTCAGGATGCGGCATCTGCGCTTGGCGTGGATGATGTGTCGGTGGAATTCGAGATCACCTCGAACCGTCCGGACTGCCTGAGCGTGATCGGCCTTGCAAGAGAGGCTGCTGCGACGTTTGGTGTGCCGCTGACGGTGAATGCACCCGTGTTCCACGGCTCCGACGAGGACATTACCAAGTCGCTCTCCGTGGAGATCCTGAACACCGAGAAGTGTACCCGCTACTGCGCAGGTCTGGTGCGCAATGTCAAGGTCGGCCCCTCTCCGAGATGGATGCGGGAGCGCCTGAGAGCTTCCGGTGTGCGTCCGATCAACAATCTGGTCGATATCACGAATTATGTCATGCTCGAATACGGCCAGCCGATGCATGCATTTGATCTGCGCTTTGTCAAGGACGGCAAAATCATTGTCCGCAATGCGAAGGCAGGCGAGAAGATCACGACGCTCGACGGTGTTGAGCGTGAACTTTCCGAGGAAAATCTCATCATCGCTGACAGCGAGAAGCCGATCGCTGTGGCAGGCGTTATGGGCGGCGAATATTCCGGCATTATGGACGATACCGTGGATGTGGTATTCGAGAGCGCTTATTTTGAGCCGGTGCAGGTGCGCCGCACGGCCAAGAAGCTCGGCATGAGAACCGATGCATCTGCCCGCTATGAAAAGGGTCTGGACGAGACCTCCATGCCCATCACGCTCGCAAGAGCCCTGCAGCTTGTCGAGGAGCTGGGTGCCGGTGAGCCTGTGGGCACGACCATCGACTGCAACTATGCAGATCCGAAGCCGAATCACATCCCCTTTGATCCGGCATGGATCAATGCATTCCTTGGCACGGAGATCCCGGCGGAGGATATGGTGAAGTATCTGGAGAGCCTGGAGATCAAGGTGGAGAACGGCGAATGCATTGCACCGTCCTTCCGGATCGACCTTGCCCGTCCGGCCGATATCGCCGAGGAAGTGGCACGTATTTTCGGCTATAACAATATCCCGAATTCCGTTATCCGCGGCGTTGCCAAGGCACAGCTCACCCCGGAGCAGAAGCTCACCCGCACGATCAGCCAGACGATGGCAGGCATGGGCTGCAGCGGCATCCTGACCTATTCCTTCATCTCCCCGAAGTGGTTCGACAAGATCGGCCTGCCGGCAGATTCCAGGCTGCGCCGGACTGTGACCATCACGAATCCGCTTGGTGAGGATACCTCCGTGATGCAGACGACCACGCTGCCGGGTATGCTTGAGATCCTGGCAAACAACTATAACAAGCGCAATCCGAAGGGCTGGCTGTTTGAGATCGGCAAGGAATACATCCCGACCGAGCCTGACAAGCTCCCGGAGGAGCTGCTGCGGCTGACAGTCGGTCTGTACGGCGGCGATGCGGATTTCTTCACGCTCAAGGGCATGATCGAGAATCTGCTGGCGAAGCTCGGCATTCCGGCGGTGCGTTTCACACGCTGCGGCGAGGATTGTGCATTTGACGAGAAGTGCGCTTTCCATCCGGGCAGAAGCGCTGTGGTCTACAGCGGCGAGACGGCGCTCGGTATCTTCGGCGAGATCCATCCGACCGTGCAGAAGACCTATGGCATCGGTGTGCGCACCTATGTGGCAAAGCTGAACGTTCCGGAGCTGTTCGCTGCGGCAAGCGATGAGATCAGCTACAAGCCGCTGCCGAAGTTCCCGGCCATGACCCGTGATATCAGCGTGGTCTGCGACGAGGCGATCGCTGTCGGCGAGCTGGAAGAAGCCATTGCAAAGGCAGTGGGCAAGTCCCTCGAAAGCGTGGAGCTGTTCGATGTCTATCGCGGCGAGCAGATCGAGAAGGGCAAGAAGTCCGTATCCTTTGCCATCATCCTGCGCAATCCGGAGGAGACCATGACCACCGAGCAGGCTGACGCTGCCATGAAGCGTGTGCTCAAGGCACTGTCGGCTATGGGCGCAGAACTGCGTGAAGCGTAATGAGGATCCGGAGCTCGCTGTCTGCGAGGAATGCGGCAGCGGGTTCCTGCGCTCTGCATCGAAGATGAAGGCACTGTGCCCGGAATGCGCAGCGGTGCTGTACGGCTATGAAAACTGCAGGCATGAGTTCCGGAACGGGCGCTGCAGCAAGTGTCTCTGGGACGGGAGCAGGAGCGATTACATTCGCTCGCTCACCGGTTCCGGGGAGATTTCGCGAAGAAAGGAATGAATGAAAATGGCAAAAACGAGAAATAATGGTAGCCGTAAGGGGCTCTTTGATCGTTTTTTAGATCTGTTCTTTGGCTTCCGGGAGAATTGGGAATGGTCACTGCGGAATGTGATCATGAACATTGTCATGCCGGTCGTGGCACTGGCGCTGTTTATCTTTGTGGCGATCATGGTCAAAAACGGCGGAGAAGCGCTGGAGCCGTGGTCGATCAGGCTTCCCGGCGCCCGTGATTATCATGACGGATGGGAAGAAAATCCTTTGTCTTTCCTGGCTTTCGGTTTTAAAGACCTGCTTGAAATCCAACGTTTTATTGATAACAACGGTGTTGTGCATCAGTTCGACACAAGGCCTGAGAGCATGCGAGAGGATGTTTATCTGCTTGTCAAGAATGGTGATTTCCTGCAGACGATCTGTTATGGTCTGATGGGACTCGGGGATACGCTCCTTGTGCTTCTGTTCGGCTGGCTGAATGGCGTACTGAAGAAGCGGGAAGGGAACGCTGACGAGGAGGAAACCTCTCCGGTAGCGATCTTTCTGGAAGGAATGAAGGAAGGTCCCGGCGAAACGATCGCTTTGTATCTGTTCGGCAACGTGGTCGCCTGGGCATCGGCATTCCTCGGATTCAAGATCACGCTGTTGCTTGCACCGCACATTCCTGAACAGGTAAACGGTAAGATCGTACTGATGTTTATCATTATGCTTGTGCTGGGACTGCCGGTCGTCCGCAGTTTCATCCGCTACTTGTTTTATAATATTGCACTGAGCTTGGCGGGGTCATCCTTCTTGGGCTGGTTCCTGTTCCCCATTTCGATCCTTCTGCTGGAATTTGTGATCCTGAAGGCGATCGACAATGCACAGGATACAGGGGTGCAGCTGTTCCTGATCCATGTCAAAAAGGCAATCAGCCGGGATGACAGCCTGATACATCGGATACTGTTTTTGGTGATCATGCTTGTTGCTGTTCTTACACCGGCAATTCTGTGGACGATGATATTTGGAAATCATCTTCATAATAAATAAACGGATCCTCATACCAATTCTCGTTCAAACTATTGATAACATCAATAGTTTGATAGCCGCCTTCGGCGGCGTCGAGAATGGCATGAGACGGATTTTGTGACGCAAAGCGTCACAAAATGGCGGGCGCGTTAGCGCACGCTTCTAATCAAGCTATTTCAATAGCTTGATTAGAAATTAGTATCAGAAAGCGGATCCGCATCGCATAAGAGAGGTAAACTATGAAATGCAATATCAAGCGCTTCTTCCTCAACATCGGACTGCTCGGCATTTTTACTGCACTGTTTGATGCAAGTATTGTGCTCACCGGGCTTTCGGCAAGAGAACTGTACAACACGCCCTATGTGGAGGTGCTGCTGATTCTGGTGCCTTCGTGCATCCTGACGGCAGTCTGCAGCGGTGCTTTCCGGGGCTACAAAACAGAGTTCCTGCAGCGCTACAAGAGGAGCGTTATCATCACGGCTGCGGTGCAGGCGGTGACCTGGATCGGGTCGCTGCTCTGGATGATCCGGTCGGTCAGCAAGGAATACGGCGGGATGATGCCGGGCATGAGTGCGCTGGGCGATTATGTCATCATGTGGCTGATCTGGGCGCTGGTGCTCCTTGGGCTCATGGTGCTCTGGATCGTAACGGGGATCCGGTATTGGAAATCTGTGAAAAATACGTAGTTTTTAAGACTCCTTTAAGCCCCGTCTGGTATCCTGTAAACAGGAACAGAAAAGCATAGGATGACCCTCTCAAAGACATACCCAGAATACCCCGCCGGAATGCGGGGTATTCTGGTATCCGAGAACAGGAGGTGCATGATGAAAAAACGAATTCCTGCAATGGCAGCGGCGCTTGCACTGCTGCTCACCGGCTGCGGTCAGGCCGGTGTAAGCGAGAGCGCAGCGGAACCGGTGACCGCCGAACCGACTGCTGCGGCGGAGACCTATCCGCTGACGGTGACCTTCCTCAAGGTCGGCAAGGCGGACAGCATGGTGCTGCAGACGGCACATCATACCGTTGTCATCGACTGCGGCGAATCCGGCGACGGCAGCAAGGTCAATGATCTGCTCGCACAGAACGGCGTGACGGAGATCGACTGCATGATCCTCACGCATTTCGACCAGGATCACATCGGCGGTGCTCCCGAAGTGCTGCAGCAGTATCCGGTCAGGCAGGTGCTTGCCGCCGATTATACCGAGGAGAGCGATGAATACCGGGCGCTTTGCGATGCGCTCGATGCGGCGCAGATCAGTATGGAGCAGCCTGCGCAGGAGCTGAGCTTTGCGTTCGATGACTGCGTGTTCACGGTCTATCCGCATGAGGCGGCAGATTACAGGGACGGCTT
>CAMNDR010000079.1 GCA_946535685.1 uncultured Clostridia bacterium
GTACTCGTCCTTTTCGGTGTTAAGCAATTCTTTTTCTTCTGCAGTCAGCGGAATGACGATAGCGTGATAATCCGCCTGCATCAGTTCTTCGCTGCGGCCGTCGCTGTAGGTGACACGATATGCCTTCTTGCCAAGCATATCCATCTGGGAGTCGATCAGCGTGATCTCCACGTCCTCAGAGATACCGAGGATCTGGGCGGTGATGTCCTGACGGTTCTCGATCGTCCATTCGATGGTGACATCCTTGTTCAGCGGACGCTCGATCTTGACGTTGCGGGAAAGTCCCTTCACTTCAAAGCGAACCATACTGTAGTCTCTGTCAAGCTCACTCGATTCCACAACGACCTTGGTGCAGCCGTTGGAGCTGTCCACCGTCTCTGTTACCGCATAGCGGTAAGCGCCGGTCGGAGAGACACCTTCCTGCACGACCGTGGTCACGGTGGAAGGCGCAAACAACGAGGTCACCAGGAAGTACACCAGAGACCCGAGCAGATAGAGGAGCAGGAACACAGTGCCCCAGACGGTCTTGGCTGTTTCGCCGAGTCCGGAGAAGAAGAAAATGATCAGTGATACCACGAGCGGCGGGATCAGCAGTCCCCATTCTCCGAAAAACATCAGCAGCGGCAGCAGGAGAAGCGGCAGCAATACGATGCTGACGATCTTGGTAATGAGCTGCTTGCGGGTGTAGAGCATCACGATCAGTGCAATGACTGAGACAGCCGAAATGCCGACACAAAGCTGTGTTGGTTCCTTGACAACGAGGTCATAGAAGATCGACATATACGCCAGCCAGCCGACCATTGCGGCGTAGCCGATGCCAAGAAGCGAAATGACCCGCTTCGTCCAGACGTTCTTGAAAAAATCACTCATATTCCTATCCTTTTTGCCGGTGCAAGCGCTTTGCGGACACCGGTCCTTTCTGTATCTCTGATGATTCCGGCACAGGATGCCGGGGCATGATGCCATGTTCTTTTCTATTATATCATTTTTTCTGAGAAATGGCAAGTGTTTTCCGCAAATTTCTTTTGATAATTTACACCTGACAGAAGCATAAGCGCCTATAACTGAATTATTGTATCTAATTCAGAAAAAACCTCTTGACAAATCCGGCAACATGTGGTATAATGCAAACATAATTGAATCAACCAAAATCCTGTGAGCAAAAGTAAGTAGCCCGTAACACAGTGTGCAGAGAGCCGGCGTCTGGTGTGAGTCCGGTACATATGCTGCGTGGTGAATGGATTTGTGAGGAGCAAAGGAGAAAGGGTTCCGAGTATCCTGCGCCGTAAGCCCGGCGTTATCGGGCAGGATATGTTAGTATCTGTAAACGAGGAGCAGTCTGTGCGCACATGCTGCTTGAACATCCGGGTGGCACCACGAGTCGATCGTCCCAGAATTTGGGGACAGATCGGCTTTTTTTATTTCCTGGAGCTTGTTTACACATGAAGGAAGGACAGCGCTTCCGGCGCTGTTCTGCAGGCATTTTAGTGAGGAGGACATGAATCATGTTGTTGTATCCAACGCTCGATGAAGTGCAGCGCCTTGCTGCCAGGTATCAGACTGTGCCGGTGTTTTTCACATTCCCGGCCGACCACCGCACACCCATCAGTATCTTCACAGCGCTTTCCCAGGGCGAGGAAACGGCTTTCCTGCTGGAATCCGTCAATGACGGCTCGCAGTGGGATCGGTATTCCTTCATCGGTTTTCATCCTGCCAGGGAATACCGTGCTGCCGGCGCACAGCTCCGCATCACGGAGAACGGCGAGAGCCGGACGGTGACAGAGGCGGATCCCTTTGCTGTGCTGCAGGCGCAGCTCGACGCCAATACTTCCCCGAAATTTGAGGAGCTTCCGTATTTCACCGGCGGTCTCATCGGTTATTTTGCGTATGATGCTGTTCGCTATACCGAGCACAGGCTCGTGAATGTCCCCACGGATGACACCGGTATGCCGGATCTGCATCTGTTCGGGTATGATGAGCTGGTCGCCTATGACCATCTCAATTCCAATGCGATCGTGATCGTCAATCTTCGTGCAGACGGCGATCTTGCGGCGCAGTATGAGCATGCGAAGCTCCGTGCAGCCGAGATCGCAGCGAAGATCGAGGGGTGTCACTGCAGAGGCCAGTACCGTGATGATGAAGCAGTTGTCCGGGTCGGCTCAAATCTGGAAAAGGAAGAATATATGGAAATGGTCGAGCAGGCGAAGGCCTACATCAAGGCAGGCGATATTTTCCAGGTGGTGCTCTCCCAGCGCTTTGCAGTGGACAATCCGCCCGACAGCTTCGAGGTCTACCGCCGGCTGCGTGCGACCAATCCTTCGCCGTATCTGTACTATTTTAAAACGAAGGAATATGAGATCGCAGGCGCTTCTCCGGAGCTGCTCGTCAAGGTAACGGACGGCCGTGCGGCGACCCGCCCGATCGCAGGTACCCGTCCGAGGGGGAAGGATCATGCAGAGGATCAGGCGCTGGAGGCATCGCTGCTTGCCGATGCCAAGGAGCGTGCTGAGCACACGATGCTCGTGGATCTCGGCAGAAATGACCTCGGCAGGGTCTGCGCCTACGGCAGCGTGGAGGTCACGGATTTCATGCGGGTCGAGCGCTATTCCAAGGTGATGCACCTTGTCTCTGATGTGCAGGGAACGCTCCGGGAGGGCGTACAGCCGCTCGATGTGCTGCGCTCCGTGCTTCCGGCAGGAACGCTCTCCGGTGCGCCGAAGGTGCGTGCCATGGAGATCATTGACGAGCTGGAAAACCGTAAGCGTGGCCTGTACGGCGGCACCGTCGGCTACTTTGGCTACAACGGCGACATGAATACCTGCATCGCCATCCGCACGGTGCTGTACCGTGAGGGGAAGGCATATGTGCAGGCCGGCGCCGGGATCGTTGCGGATTCCGACCCGGAGAAGGAATTTGAGGAAACGACACACAAGGCCGAGGCCATGCTGACTGCGATCAAGGAGGCAAGAAAATGATCCTGGTAATTGACAATTATGATTCCTTCACGTATAATCTCGTACAGATGCTCGGAACGCTCTATCCGGACATCACCGTGAAGCGAAATGACGAAATCACGACCGATGACATCGCACAGCTCTCGCCCGATGCGATCCTGATCTCACCCGGCCCGGGCTATCCGGAAACGGCAGGCATCTCCGTGGAGACGGTGCAGCGGTTCAGCGGCAAAATTCCGATCCTTGGTGTCTGCCTCGGTCATCAGTCCATTGCGGAGGCGTTCGGCGGCAAGATCATCCCTGCCCGTTCGCTGATGCACGGCAAGTCGAGCACCATCCGCATGGAGGAGCAGCACCCGCTGTTCCGTGGGATGCCGTGTCCGTTCACAGCGGGGCGCTATCATTCGCTGATCGTGGATGAAGGCTCGCTGCCGGATTGTCTGTATGTGACGGCGCTTGACGAAAATGGCCAGATCATGGCGCTTTCCCATAAGGAGCACAAGACCTATGGCCTGCAGTTCCATCCGGAATCCGTCCTGACCGGTGAGGGAAAGCGGATCCTGCGCAATTTCCTGGCAGATGCCGGTCTTGTTGAACCGGAGCCGATCGAGCAGCCGGTCGATCTCAAGCCGATCTATGCCAAGCTCATGAACCGGGAAAACCTGACCCTTGCGGAAGCCGAGCACACGATGGAGATGCTTATGAGCGGCAAGGCTTCGCCGCTGCACATCGCCACCGTTCTGACGGCGCTTGCCACAAAGGGCGAAACACCGGAGGAAATCGCCGGTCTTGCGCGTGGCATGCGGGCAAAGGCAGCGCTTGTTCCGGATGCGTCCGACACGATCGACATTGTGGGAACCGGCGGCGACAAGGCCTTCACCTTCAACATCTCCACGACCTCGGCATTTGTGGCATCTGCTGCAGGTGCAAAGGTCGCAAAGCACGGAAATCGCTCTGTATCGAGCAAATCTGGTGCAGCAGATGTGCTTGAAGCACTTGGCGTGAAGATCGCCTCGAAGCCGATGCAGGCAAAGGCGTGCATCGACAAGGTCGGGCTCTCGTTCCTCTTTGCGCAGAGCTATCACGCCAGCATGCGCTTTGTCGGCCCGATCCGCGGGCAGCTTGGTGTGCGGACGGTGTTCAACATCCTTGGCCCGCTGACCAATCCGGCAAAGGCGGACTACATCATCCTCGGCGTGTATACGAAGGAGCTGACCGAGATCATGGCGAAGGTGCTGCAGCAGGTCGGCATCAAGCGCGCGATGGTGGTGTTCGGCAATGATGTGCTTGATGAGATCAGCATCTCCGATGCCACGACCGTGACCGAGGTCAACGGTGAGGAGCTGCGCACCTATGAGATCACACCGGAGGAATTCGGCCTGCACCGCTATGCCAAGGAGGAGATCGTCGGCGGCACGCCGCAGGAGAATGCGAACATCACCCGCGGCATCCTCGACGGAAGCATCACCGGTGCCAAGCGTGACATTGTGCTGATGAATGCCGGTGCGGCGCTTTATACCTATGGCGTGGCAAAGACGCTTGCGGACGGCATCCGGCTTGCTGCCGAGACGATCGACAGCGGAAAGGCGCTTGCCAAGCTCGATGCATTTGTGGCATTCACCAATGAAATGGAGTAAGACATGGAGACGATCTTAGAAAAGATCTGTGCAGCGAGGGCTGACCAGCTTGTCCGGGAGAAGGCGCATACGCCGCCTGCGCAGATGCGCCGGCTGGCAGAAGCCGCCCCGCAGCGCCCCGGTTTTTACGAGGCGCTTGCAAAGCCCGGCCTTTCGTGCATCTGCGAGGTCAAGAAGGCATCGCCTTCCAAGGGGCTGATCCGGCCGGATTTCCGCCCGGTGGAGCTTGCGCAGGAATATGCGGCAGCCGGTGCGGACTGCATCTCCTGCCTGACAGAGGAGCGGTATTTTCAGGGCAGCAGCACCTATCTGCGTGACATTGCTGCAGCGGTAAACATTCCGGTGCTGCGCAAGGATTTCGTGATCGACGAGTATATGATCTATGAGGCAAAGGCGCTCGGTGCATCGGCGGTGCTGCTGATCGCTGCGGTGCTGGAGGATGCGAAGCTGCAGGCGTATTTCTCCCTGGCACACACGCTCGGGATGGATTGCCTGGTCGAAGTCCATACGCCGGAGGAAATGGAGCGGGCACAGCGTCTGCAGCCGAAGATCCTGGGTGTGAATAACCGGGATCTGAAGACCTTCAAGGTCGATCTGGCGCATACGGCGGAGCTTGCAGCGATGCGGCTTCCCGGTCAGGTCTTCGTCTCGGAATCCGGCATCCGTGACAATGCCGATATGCATACTGTGCGGCAAAACGGCGCAGATGCGGTGCTCATCGGTGAGACGCTGATGCGCTCTGACAACATCACTGCAACGCTGCATGCCCTCCGGGAGGGCACCAGATGAGCACGCTGCTCAAGATCTGCGGCATCCGCCGACCGGAGGACGTGGGCTATCTGAATGCGTATCCGCCGGATTTTGCAGGCTTTATCTGCACACCCGGCTTCCGGCGGTCGGTCACGCTGGAGCAGCTCCGGGAGCTCTGCCATCTGATGGCACTGCAGATCGTCCG
>CAMNDR010000080.1 GCA_946535685.1 uncultured Clostridia bacterium
CGCAGGGCGACACGGGTCTGACCGGACGCAAGATCATCGTGGACACCTATGGCGGCTATGCCCGTCACGGCGGCGGTGCCTTCTCCGGCAAGGATCCGACAAAGGTGGACAGAAGCGCCGCCTATGCAGCACGCTATATTGCCAAGAATATCGTGGCAGCGGGTCTTGCGGAGAAGTGCGAGATCCAGCTTGCGTATGCGATCGGCGTGGCAAAGCCGGTTTCCGTGATGGTGGACACCTTCGGCACAGGCAAGGTCGCTGAGGAAAAGCTCGCCGAGGTGATCCCGGAGCTGTTCGACCTGACACCGGACGGCATCATCAAGATGCTGAACCTGCGCCGCCCGCAGTACCGCAAGGTCGCAGCCTACGGGCATTTCGGCCGTGAGGATCTGAATGTGGCATGGGAGCGCAAGGATAAGGTTCAGGCGCTGCTCGATGCGCTGAAGTGATCTCTGCCCTCTGCCGGGAAAACCGGCAGGGGGCTTTTGCATCGGTATTTCTGCAAAATCAGCTCTGTATCGACAAAAAATCCCCCTGCATCGCTGCAGGGGGTCTTCTTACTTCTGATTGGAAAGCTCACGGATGCACTTGAGGCAGACCTTTTTGTCAAGATAGTCCTTCAGATCATCCGGGCTGCCGCAAAGTGAGCAGCTTGCCTGGCTTTTCTTGAGGATGATGGTGTCGCCCTCCAGAAAGATCTGCAGATAGTCATTCTGGTTGATATCGAGGCTCTTGCGGAGCTCCTTGGGCAGAACGAACCTGCCGAGTGCATCGATTCTGCGGAAAATACCTGTACTGCGCATGATGTCATTCCTCCTGTGTCAATTATTCGTCTTCGTCTGGCATATCCCAGTTGTGGAACACATTTTGAACATCGTCATTTTCTTCGAGATGATCGAGCAGATTCTGCATTTTTTTCACATCGTCCGGATCCTCCAGCTTAGTATAGGTGGAGGGAACCTTCTCTGCCTCCGCAGACAGGACAGTCATGCCCTTGGCTTCCAGTGCCTCACGCATTGCATGTACCTGTGTGGGATCACATTCCATCGTAATGACGTCTTCCTCGACGGTGAGATCGTCGCCGCCGCACTCAAAGCACAGCTCCATGGCTGCATCCTCGTCCATGCCGTTGTTTTCGACAACGACAATGCCCTTGTCGCTGAACATGAAGGACACGCAGCCGGTCGTGCCAAGATTGCCGCCGAATTTATCGAAATAATGACGGATATCGCCGGCTGTGCGGTTCTTGTTGTCGGTCAGGCACTCCACGATGACTGCCACGCCGCTCGGGCCGTAGCCCTCATAGACCAGCGACTCGTAGTTTGCCTTGCTGCCTTCGCCGGAAGCCTTCTTGATGAGGCGGTCGATGTTGTCGTTCGGCACATTGTTGGACTTTGCCTTGGCGATCAGATCACGCAGCTTAGCGTTGTTGTTCGGATCGGGGCCGCCCTCTTTGATGCAGACGATCATCTCACGGCCGATCTTGGTGAAGATCTTGGCCTTGACAGCATCTGTCGCTTCCTTCTTGCGCTTGATATTATTCCATTTAGAATGTCCTGACATGGTATTCTTTCACTCCTTATTGGATGGCTCTGGATTCCGTTCAAAGTTCCGGTTGACCGGTCCGTTCCTGGGTCAGCAGTACATTTCTGTGCTCCCAGACGATCCGGAACAGCGCATGGATGCGCTGCGTTTCTCCTATGAGCTGCAGATAGCCGAACACAGCCTCAAAGCCCGTGGCCTGGCGATAATCGGCGGGGTCTGCATTTTTGGAGGGTGTCCCTCCGGCATTGCGCCCTCTGCGGTAGACGGCGCTTTCTTCCTCCGTCAGGTGATCGGCAAGGAGCACAGCGGCTCTTGCCTGGAACGCAGCACACACCAGCCGGATCTTGGCTGCATGGAGCTTGCGCACGGGCGTGTTGCCCTCCCGGACGATCGCCTCACGGACGAGGATCTCATACACGCTGTCGCCCAGAAATGCGAGCGTCAGCGGGCTGTATTGCTTTGCCTCTGCTTCTGTCAGTACTGCCATAGCATCACCTGATGAAGTCGAACTCAAAGCCGAAGATATTGACGGTGTCGCCTTCCTCGATGCCCATTTCCTCGAGCTTGTCGATGATGCCGCTCGAACGCAGGACTCTCTGGAAATACTGCAGCGAAGAATAGTCCTCCATGTTCACTGTCCGCATGATCGGCTCAAGCCACACGGCATAGACATAGTACACCCCGTCCTCGACCTCAACCTCAAATTCCTGGCGGTTGGATACCTTCCGGATCCAGTCCTCCTGCGAGACGGGCTGTGCCTCATAGACCTTGACGGGCGGCAGCTCTGCGAGCTTTTCGCAGACAGCATCCATCAGCTCGGCGGTTCCGGCAGTGGTCGCTGCGGAAATGGTGAAGAAGGGAAGTCCCTTGCCTTCGATATACTCGCGCAGCCTTGTGATCTGTTCCTCTGTCGCCATGTCGGATTTGTTGGCAGCGATGATCTGGGGACAGCAGGCGAGCGCTTCACTGAAATTGGCAAGCTCCCGGTTGATCTTCTCGAAATCCTCGATCGGATCCCGTCCCTCCACGCCGGAAACATCGAGCACATGCAAGATCAGCCGGCAGCGCTCCACATGGCGCAGGAATTCATGTCCGAGGCCGACGCCTTCGCTGGCGCCCTCGATCAGGCCGGGAATGTCCGCCATCACAAAGGAACGCTCCGCATCGACCCGCACAACGCCCAGCACAGGCGTGAGCGTGGTGAAGTGGTAGTTGGCGATCTTGGGCTTGGCTGCGCTGACCACGGAGATCAGCGTGGATTTCCCGACATTCGGGAAGCCGACCAGACCCACATCCGCCAGGAGCTTGAGCTCCATGGAGATCTCGAATGCCTCGCCGGGGAATCCGGGCTTGGCAAAGCGCGGGATCTGCCGGGTCGAGGTGGCAAAATGCTGATTGCCCTTGCCGCCGCGCCCGCCGTGTGCAAGGATATGCGGCTCGTCGTCGGACATATCCGCCATAATGCGGCCGGTTTCCTTCTCCCGGATCAGTGTGCCGCGGGGCACCTTGATGACGAGATCGGGCGCAGATTTGCCGGAGCAGCGCTTGCCGCGGCCGTTTTCGCCGTTTTCTGCGACGAATTTGCGCTTGTAGCGGAAGTCGATCAGCGAGGACATGCCGTCATCGACGACAAAGACCACGTTGCCGCCCGTACCGCCGTCACCGCCGTCGGGGCCGCCTGCTGCGACATATTTTTCACGATGGAAGGAAACCGCACCGTCGCCGCCGTTTCCTGCCTTGATCCGGATCGTTGCCTGATCGACAAACATGGCCATGTACCTCCTTCCGGGGTTTCGTGGGATTCAAATGATTGGTAATTGCTCTTAAAAAGCAGTATGAAAAATAGTCTTAAAAAATCCCGGGCTGCTCTGCATCAAGAAGCCCGGGATTCTGTTGGCGAATGCTTATTCGGCGTAGACGCTGACCTTCTTGCGGTCGCGGCCCCAGCGCTCGAACTTTACTCTGCCGTCAACCTTGGCGAACAGGGTATCATCGGAGCCGATGCCGACGCCCTCACCCGGATGGATGTGGGTACCGCGCTGACGGACGAGGATGTTGCCGGCCGTTACGAACTGGCCGTCAGCACGCTTTACGCCCAGACGCTTGGACTCGGAATCTCTACCGTTCTTGGTAGAACCCATACCTTTCTTATGTGCAAAAAACTGCATACTGATTCTCAGCATTTTGTGACACCTCCTGTTGGGTTAATGATCGGAAATCTGGATCTGAATGGTTCCCGGATAATCCTCCGAGAGAAATTGCAGATGCTGGTGCAATCCGTCGAGCACACCGGACGCCTGTCCCTTTTCGGGGTGGGTGAGCATCACGGTAATGGTGCCGTGATCTTCCTGCTCGGAATCCGGCTCACGGAAGACTTCGGAGATCAGGATGGTCGCATACTGCACGGCCGAGGAAACGGCTGCGCAGACAATATCCTGTCCCGCATCTGCATACCCTGCATGGCCGCTGATGCGCAGCCCGCAGAGTGTGCCGTTTTTCTGAATGAAAACAGCGCGGATCATGGTTCAGAATCAGCCGTTGATGGACTCAATCTGTACCTGCGTATAGGGCTGTCTGTGACCCATCTTACGCTTTTCGCCCTTCTTCGGCTTGTAGGTGAAGACGGTGATCTTCTTAGCCTTGCCGTTCTTGAGCACCTTTGCGGTAACAGCTGCACCCTCAACGTAGGGAGCACCAACCTTCAGACCGTCCTCTGCACCGAGTGCAACGATCTTATCGAAGGTTACGGTCTGGTCAGCCTCGACGTTCAGCTTCTCAATGTAAACTGTCTCGCCCTCGGCTACGCGGATCTGCTTGCCACCTGTTTCGATTACTGCGTACTTGGACATTTTTCTGGCACCTGCCTTTTATAAAACTCGCTGTGTTCAGGCGGCGCGTGAGCGCACTTATCCCCTGCCCGACACATGCGGCATAAATAATCATACCACATTCCGCGGTTTTTGTCAAGGGGTAAATGCAGAAAATTGACAGGAAAAATTCCGGCCGGGGCTGTGCAAGATGGATAAGAAGTCCCCCTTGTTTTCCGGAAATTCCGGTACCCTGCCGCTTGACAGGGAAGGGTGAAATGTGGTATGATGAAATGAATGGCTTTTTATCATGGAACTTATATGTATAATACAGCAGCGGAAAACCCATAACGATACAGGGGAACGCTGCGTTGTGCGCCATCCGGAGGGAGGAGCTATGAACGAACAGGATTATGCGATCGAGGTCAGAAATATCACCAAGCATTTCAAATTGTATACCGACCGCGGCACGGAGCTCAAGGAGCGATTGCTGTTTCAGAAGCGCAACCATTACGAGGTGCGCCAGGTGCTCGGCGGCATCAGCTTCAATGTCCGCCGCGGCGAGGCGGTCGGACTGATCGGCCATAACGGCTGCGGCAAGAGCACCACGCTCAAGCTGCTGACAAAGATCATGTATCCCGACAGCGGGGAGATCATCATGCGCGGGCGCGTTTCGTCGCTCATCGAGCTCGGCGCCGGATTTCATCCGGATATGAGCGGCCGCGAGAACATCTATACAAATGCCTCCATCTTCGGCCTGACGAAAAAGGAGATCGACGCGCGTCTGCATGACATCATTGCCTTCTCGGAGCTTGAGGAATTCATCGACAATCCCATCCGGACGTATTCCTCCGGTATGTACATGCGCCTGGCCTTCTCGGTGGCGATCAATGTCGATGCGGACATTC
Source organism: uncultured Clostridia bacterium (assembly GCA_946535685.1). Lineage (GTDB taxonomy): Bacteria > Bacillota > Clostridia > Oscillospirales > Ruminococcaceae > UBA3855. The sequence goes on from CAMNDR010000080.1 coordinate 5,261, forward strand.
TGCTGATCGACGAGATCCTGGCGGTCGGTGACACGAATTTCCAGACCAAGTGCTTCAACCGCCTGCGCGAGATGAAGGCCAAGGGAATGACCATCATCATCGTGACGCATGACCTGTCCACCATCGAGAAATTCTGCGAGCGCTCCATCTGGCTCAATGACGGACAGATCGTCAAGGAGGGGCGCTCTCCGGAGGTCGTCGATGCCTATTTCAACTTCATGAACCAGAAGCGTCTGGAGGAAGAGGCTGCATCTGCCCCCGAA
>CAMNDR010000081.1 GCA_946535685.1 uncultured Clostridia bacterium
GCCGAAGGGGATCGTCGGCGGCCTCATGGGGCTGGCGAGTCTGGAAAACCGCATCCTGCAGTCCTTCTTAGAGGGCATCGTCAAGATCATCATTTTCATCGGCTACATGGCCGTCACAGGCCTTTCCAAGGATATCCGGCGCACCTATGAATACCACGGCGCCGAGCACAAGACCATCGCCTGCTTTGAAGCAGGCCTTCCGCTGACGGTGGAGAACGTGAAGAAGCAGGTGCGGCTGCATCCGCGATGCGGCACGAGCTTCATTTTCCTGACGCTGTTCATCAGCATTCTGGTGATGTGTCTGGTGCCGTTCACGATTCCGTGGCAGCGGTTTCTGTGCAGCTTTGCGCTTCTGCCGATCACGGTGGGCTGCTCGTTTGAAGCGATCCAGTTTGCCGGCAGAAGCTCCAGCTTTATCTCCAAAATCATCTCCTGGCCGGGACTGCAGCTCCAGCGCATCACGACCCGGGAGCCGGATGCTTCCCAGATCGAATGCGCCATTGCAGCACTCACGCCCTGCATCCCGGAGAATTTAGAGGATGACAGATGGTGATGGACGCAGCGGCGCTCCATGCGGAGCTGACAAACTATCTGATACAAGCCAGCATCCCGGATGCTGCCTTCGATGTGCGGTGCATGATCGAGCAGGTCACGGGATGCCGCTATGAAAAGCTGCTGCTGACCGGGATCCCCACGGAGGACGAGAGTCCCCTGCGGAACATGGCGCAGCGCCGTGCCTTCGGCGAACCGCTGCAATACATCCTCGGAGAATGGGAATTTTTCGGGATGCGGCTGTTTGTCGGCGAAGGCGTGCTCATCCCGCGGCCGGACACAGAGGTGCTTGTGGAGACCGTGCTGCACTGGTGCAAGGGAAAGCAGGCGCTGCGGGTGCTCGATCTCTGCACCGGAAGCGGCTGCATTGCGCTTGCGCTGCAGAAGCATCTGCCGGATGCGCAGGTGCATGCGCTTGATCTGAGCGAAGATGCGCTCTCCTATGCAAAGCGGAATGCGGCGTATCACCGGCTGCCGGTCATCCTGCATCAGGGGGATGTGCTCGATATGCAGGACCCGCAGGCATATGGCCGGTTTGACGTCATCGTCAGCAATCCGCCCTATCTGACGGAGCAGGAAATGACGCAGCTCCAGCGGGAGATCCGCTTTGAGCCGGAAACGGCGCTGGCTGCCGGTGCGGACGGGCTGCTCTTCTACAGGAATATCACCCGCATATGGAACAATGCGCTCAACCCCGGCGGCCTGCTGGCCTTTGAGATCGGCGAGCAGCAGGGCAAGGATGTTTCCAATATCATGGAGCGCCACAATTTTACTGACATACAAATTATACAAGACTATGCCCACCATGACAGGGTGGTAATAGGCACAAAATAAGATGCTTTTCCCCCGCTTTGTGCTACAAAGCGGGCGGGGGCTGGGGCAGAGCCCCAGCGGGTGCAGGGCAGAGCCCTGCAAACACAGATTGGAGGTTTATAGAATGGCAAAGGCAAAGGCAAAAACAGAAAAGACAAAAAACCTGATGTTCCAGGCACCGGCAACACCTGAGGAAAAGAAAAAAGCGCTCGAATCTGCGCTGAAAATGATCGAAAAGACCTATGGTCAGGGCGCCATCATGCGGCTTGGTCAGCGGCAGAAGATCGACGTGGAGGTCATCCCGACAGGCTCCATGCAGCTTGATCTGGCACTTGGTGTCGGCGGCGTGCCGAGAGGCCGTATCATTGAGCTGTACGGGCCGGAGAGCTCCGGTAAGACCACCGTTGCGCTGCACATTGTTGCAGAAGCCCAGAAGATGGGCGGCGAGGCAGCCTTCATCGACGTGGAGCATGCGCTCGACCCGAAGTATGCCAAGCAGCTTGGCGTGGACATTGACAACCTGCTCGTATCCCAGCCGGATTCCGGTGAGCAGGCGCTTGAGATCGCAGAGCAGCTCGTGCGCTCCGGTGCGATCGACGTGCTCGTTGTGGACTCCGTTGCCGCCATGACCACAAAGGCCGAAATTGACGGTGAAATGGGCGACAATCATGTCGGCCAGCTCGCCCGTCTGATGAGCCAGGCAATGCGGAAGCTGACCTCTGTTGTGGCAAAGACGGGGTGCGTGGCCATCTTCATCAACCAGATCCGTGAGAAGATCGGTGTGATGTACGGCAACCCGGAGACGACCCCCGGCGGCCGTGCGCTGAAGTTCTATGCCACCATCCGCATGGATGTCCGCAAGGGCGAGGTACTCAAGGAAAACGGCGTGCCGATCGGCAACAAGATGAAGGTCAAGATCGTCAAGAACAAGGTCGCACCGCCCTTCCGTGAGTGTGAATTTGAGAATATCTATGGCCAGGGCATCAACCGTGACGGCGAGATCATCGACCTTGCTGTTGATCTTGAGATCGTCAAGAAGAGCGGCTCCTGGTTCAGCTATAACGGCGAGAAGATCGGCCAGGGGCGTGATTCCGTCAAGAAGAAGATGAACGAGGACGAGAACTTCCGCAAGGAGATCGAAGCCAAGATCATGGAGCAGATCGACAAGATCGACCTCTCTGCATCCGATGATGACGATGAAGACGAGGCTGCTGCTGCCGCATCGGCCGCTGCAGCGGGATCCGGCGACGAGACTTCCGCCATCGAGATGCCGTCTCCGGCGGAGGATATCTCGGCGGATGACGATTTCGAGGAATTTGATCCGACTGAGTAAGCGGGGAGCCCTGCAGAATCGGTTTTTGTCGGCTTAGCGCCGACTTAGGAGGGGCTCCTCGCCCCTCCTAAACCACCCTCGGAAGGGCGGTGACCGCCCTTCACCCGCATCTTTTTTGGATAGAGGTAATCTATGGAAATCTTGGAGATCATCCGGCAAAAGAGCTATTTTGAGGTGCATACGGAAGACGGTGTGTATGAACTTGACGGCGAGCTGATGCGGGCAAACGGCATCCGGGAGGGTGCCGAGATCGACGGCGATCTGCTGCTTGAGCTGCATGATGAGTCCCGCTATAAAAGGGCATATAAGCGTGCCTGCTATCTGCTCGATGAGCGGGATTATTCCTATGTCATGCTCTACCGCAAGCTGATGCAGACCTACCAGGACAAGGCACTCGTGCGCAAGGTCGTGGATCATCTGGCGGAATGCGGCATCATCAACGACCGCCGCTATGCCGAGAAATTAGCCGAATATCTCGTGGAACGCAAGCGCTACGGCATCTTCCGTGCAAGGCAGGAGATGCTTTACCGGGGACTGGACAAGGCGCTTGTCGAGGATGCGCTCGAAGGGCTTGAGGACACTGCCGAGGAGAATCTCCCGGCGGTGCTGGAGAAGAAATACGGCCGCATCCTGACCGATCCGAAGGACTACAAGACCCGTGAAAAGGTCATTGCCGGGATGGCACGCCTTGGCTACCATTACCGCAGTGTCAAGGCTGCGATCGAGGATTATTTTGCCGGCTGGGAGGAAGAATAGGGGGTGCTGCTTTGCAGCGAATCAGAAAACCCGCAGCAGCGCTGCTGCTCATGGGAGTGCTTCTGCTCACGGGCTGCGTGCCGTCAGAAGTCAAGCAGGAGGCTGAAAGCCGAAAGGATGCCTATGAACAGGCATTTGCAGACAAGGTCAGGGCAGAATACGGCGACGGCAGCGCCCTGCGCAACGTGAAATGCCCGATCGAATCCAGAACGGCCACAGTCACACCGGAGATCACCTACTATGCCAGCGATTCTCTCACCGGACAGATCCTTCTGGATAAAAAGCGCTATGATGCGAAGTATATTCCCGCATCGGATGAGCTGCTCGATACTGTCCACACAGATGCCATCTGCAATACAGTCATCGCATCGCTGCCCATCGACCAGGAACAGATCGTCCGCACCAAAGTGACAGATACGGCGTTTCTGGAGCCGATGTTCCCCTCGGATGCTGACACGCTGGATAAGGCGCTTGTGCCTGGAAATGATGTCGGTCTGATCTTCCACATCATCACCAGGGAGGATCTGAGTGCCTGCAGGGATATGGATTTCAACAGCATCGGGGTGCTGCAGCAGCTCTCACAGGATGCAGATTACAGCCTTATCCGGATCATTTCGGTAACGGATACGAACCGCATCGACTCCCTGACCGGGAAGCTCAACGAGCTGCAGTTCTATCCCACCCAGCATCCGTATGTCTCGGACAATGAACGCCCGTCCAGGCGGGACCGGGGCACCAAGGATGCCTATGATCTGTACCATATCCGCAATGTCATCGTGCTGTCCCAGCCGCAGGAGCATCTGCCGTACAGGGTGGAGTTCTGCAAATAATGAAGGAGGTTTTTCCCATGGCGATCAAAGTCAGCCTGGTATCACTCGGCTGTGAAAAGAATTTGGTAGATTCGGAGCGTATGCTCCGGAAGCTCCGGGATCACGGCTATGAGCTTGTGACGGAGTTCGGAGAATCGGATGTTGCCGTTGTCAACACCTGCGGCTTCATCCAGTCCGCCAAGGAGGAAGCGATCGAGACAATCCTGGAGATCGGCGCTCTGAAAAAAGAGGGCACCGTCAAGAAGCTCATCCTGACCGGATGTCTGACGGAGCGTTACAAGGAGGAGGCTGCCGTCGAATTCCCGGAGGCCGATGCCATTGTCGGGATCGGTGACGAGAAAGACATCGTGGACATCCTCGACGGCGTTCTGCAGGACGAACGGGTCGTGCGGTTTGCGCCGAAAGCCGATGCCATGATGACCGGTGAGCGCATCCTTTCCACGCTGCCGTTCTTCTCCTATCTCAAAATTGCAGAGGGCTGCTCCAATTGCTGCACCTACTGCGCCATTCCGATGATCCGCGGCAAATTCCGCAGCGTCCCGATGGAGGATGTCCTCGCAGAAGCGCAGTGGATGGCTGAAAATGGCGTGACTGAGCTCAATGTCATCGCACAGGACACCACCCGCTACGGCGAGGACCTCTACGGAGAAAGTCGCCTGCCGGAGCTGCTGACAAAGCTCTGTGCCATTGACGGACTGCGCTGGATCCGGGTGCTGTACTGCTATCCGGAGCGCATCACGGACGAGCTGATCTCCGTCATGGCGAAGGAGGAGAAGATCGTCAAGTACATCGACATGCCCATCCAGCACTGCAATGACGAGATCCTCTCCCGCATGAACCGCCCGTCCACCAAGGCAAAGCTCTATGAGGTGATCGGCAAGCTGCGGACTGCGATGCCGGACATTGTCCTGCGCACGACGCTCATCACGGGCTTCCCCGGCGAGACGCAGGCGCAGTTCGATGAGCTGGCAGAATTTGTGCAGGAAGTGAAATTCACCCGCCTGGGCTGCTTCCCCTATTCGCAGGAGGACGGCACGAGAGCGGCAGAGTTTCCTGACCAGCTTGATGACGATGTCAAGGCGCACCGTGCCGACATCATCATGGAGCAGCAGGCAGAGATCAGCGCCGCCTATAACGAGCAGCAGCTCGGCACAGAGAAAACCGCCGTCGTTGAGGGCTTCGACAAGTGGGCAGAATGCTATTTCGGCAGAACGGCTGCCGATGCG
>CAMNDR010000082.1 GCA_946535685.1 uncultured Clostridia bacterium
TTCTGACCGCATCGGCCGCATCGCTGTGGGTCTGGATGCCGATCTCGTCCTGTTCAGGGACGATCCGCTCGATCTGATGCAGGATCCCGAGTGGGTGATGATCAATGGCCAGTTCATTTGAGCTGCCTGCAGATGCCTTCGAGACCGGGTTTGTGACTGTCCTGGCCGAGGATGAGTTCCATGCCAGACAGGCGGTTCACGAGTATGAAGCGATCCGGAATATCTGCCGTGCCAAGCAGACACAGATGCTTCTCGAACGGCTGACCTACCTTGTTGCAGCCATCCCGCTCGTGCTCAACGACCTCCAGCCGCTGCTCGACAGATCACCGCTCAGTGTGCTGTTCTGGGCATCGCTGGCGCTGTATCTGTTTGCTGCCGTCTGTGTCCTGCTTCTGAAAAATATGCTGCTCCCGGCGTTTTCCCTGCCGTTTTTCGTATTGGAATCCCTGTTCAGGGCGGATATTTCGCACATGATGTTCACGGTCATCCTGCCGCTTGTTTCGCTTGGTATCCTGACCGTTCTTCATGAACGTGCGAAGCGCTATGTCCGGTCACAGCAGGGCTATCCGGATTTCCGCAGCGTTGAGGTCAGGGTACTGCGGGAGGAGATGTCGAGCGAACGCCATGTTCCGCTGCCGATGCCGCAGGAGAAGGATCCCTATGCAGATGTGCTCTCTGCGCTTCCTGCCGAAGCGGATCGCCCGCAGCCGCAGCATTCTTCGGATGACCGCGTCCCGCCGCCCGGTGAGCCGGAGGCGGATCCCTATGCGGATATCCTTAGCGATTTGCAATAACAAAGCACTGCATCAGCAATTTCATCCGTGCTTTCAATCCTATTCCGAGGTGATAATGATGAAAGAAATAACCGCTGCCCGGATCACCGAGGCCGTTGCGTCTCTGTGCATCCAGGCGAACAAGATCCTGCCGGAACATCTGGAGGCCCGCATCCACGAAGCCGCAAAGGAGGAGCAATCCCCGGTCGGCAGGGCAGTTTTTGATGATCTGATCGCCAATCTGCAGGCCGCCCGTGAGGAGGATCTGCCCATCTGCCAGGATACCGGCATGGCGGTCGTGTTCATAGAGCTTGGCCAGGAAGTGCATATCACCGGCGGCACGCTGCGGGAAGCGGTCAATGCCGGTGTACACAAGGGCTATACCGAAGGCTATCTGCGCTGCTCCGTGGTCGGTGATCCGCTGCAGCGGGTGAACACCGGCGACAACACCCCGGCGGTCATCCATCTGGAGCTCGTCGAGGGCGACAGCATGAAGATCACCGTCTGTCCGAAGGGCTTTGGCAGCGAGAACATGTCCCGCCTGCAGATGCTGACGCCGGCATCCGGCAGGGACGACATCATCCGCTGGGTGGTCGATGCCGTATCAAAGGCCGGGAGCAATCCCTGCCCGCCGATGGTGCTCGGTGTCGGCATCGGCGGCAATTTCGAGGAATGCGCACTGCTGGCGAAAAAGGCGCTCTGCCGTGATGCCGCTGTCCGCAATCCCGATCCGTATTATGCAGAGATGGAAGCCGCCATGCTCGCTGAGATCAACAAGCTCGGCATTGGCCCGCAGGGCTTCGGCGGCACCTGTACGGCGCTGTACGTCAACATCGAGCAGGGCCCGACGCATATCGCCGGCCTGCCTGTTTCGGTCAATGTCGGGTGCCATGTGACCCGCCATGCAGAGATGATCCTGTAATATTCGCTGATTTGGAGGTAACTCATGCTTTTAGCCATTGATGTCGGCAACACCAATATTGTCCTCGGCTGCTTTGACGGCGGGGAGATCCTGTTCCGGGAACGCGTCTCCACGAACCAGCAGGCGACCGATCTCGAATACATCGCACTCATCCGGACATCCCTCGACATGTACGGCATCCGGCCGGCACAGATCACCGAGGCCATCATTTCCTCGGTCGTGCCTTCCGTGACGGCCACGCTGAAAAAGGCCATCCGGAAATACACCGGTGCCGAAGCGATCGCCGTTGGCCCCGGCATCAAGACCGGCCTGTCCATCGTGATCGACAATCCCGCCCAGCTCGGCAGTGACCTTGTGGTCGATGCTGTGGCAGGCATCCATGAATATCCGCTGCCGCTCATCGTCATCGACATGGGCACGGCGACCACGCTTTCCGTTATCGACAGCAAGAAGCGCTACCTCGGCGGCGTCATCATGACAGGCGTTGCCGTATCGACTGACGCACTCGTCAGCCGCACCTCGCAGCTCCCGAAGATCGCCTTTGAAGCGCCGAAGCATGTCATCGGCACGAACACCATCGACTGCATGAAGAGCGGCATTCTCTATGCCAACGCCTCTGCGCTTGACGGCATGATCGAGCGCATCGAGGACGAGCTTGGTGAGCGCTGCACCGTTGTCGCAACAGGCGGCCTTGCCGGCGTCATCACGCCGCTTTGCCGCAGAGAGGGCATCATCCTCGACGATGATCTCCTGCTCAAGGGTCTGTACCTGATCTATCAGAAGAATACGTGACACCGCCTCTCAGTCTGAAAGGAGGGAACGCCAATGATCATAGGCTATCTGAGTGACAACTGGGGAATTCTTATCCTGATCACCGGCATCGCTTTGCTCCTGCAATCCAACATCCACCTTGACAGGCACATGGTCCGGTCAATCTACGCCGTCATCGGGCTGCTTGGGGTTTATACCGTTACCAATTATGCAGAAGAATCTCTGGGTAACGCCCCGTTCTACTCACCGATGCGTGCCGTGATGACGTTTCTTGACTACGGGCTTGTATCCATGATTCTGTTTTTCCTTGTCCGGATCATGTTCCGGGAACGCAGCTTTTACCTGATAATTCCTGCCTGTATCAATATCGTAGGGTGCCTCATCTCCCTGTGGACCGGGATTGTCTTCTATTTTGACACGCAGACAAACAGCTTCCAGCGTGGGGCACTCGGTTTTCTGCCCTATGCGGTGGCAGGATTCTACCTGATCTATCTGCTGGTCAAGCTCTTCAGGCGCTTCGGCAAGACTGCGCATGAGGATTCGCTTGTGCTGTCCTTCATGATCCTGACGAGCGTCTTCTGCTTCCTGATTCCGTTGTTTTTCTGGGAGGATTTCAACAACAGCTTCTCCCTTACCATCGCAGCGGATGTGTTCATCTACTATGTGTTCATCCTGCACCAGATGACCAAACGGGATGCCCTCACCGGGCTGCTGAACCGTCAGACCTACAATGCAGATTCCCAGAAATACGCGGAATCCATCACCGCTCTGATTGCGCTTGACATGAACGGCCTCAAGGAAATCAATGACAAGAACGGCCATATTGCAGGCGATGCAGCGCTTTCGGCGCTCGGAAAATGCTTTGTGCAGTGCACCTCCGGCAATGAGCGGGTGTACAGGATTGGCGGCGATGAGTTTGCCATTCTCTGCATCCGGGACAGCCGTGAGGAATTTGAGGAGCTTGTCCGGAAGCTCCGCGAGGCGATCCCGCAGACCGGCTATAGCTGTTCCATTGGCTGGTGCTATACTGCAACGCCCCGTGCGATCGACAGCATGTACAAGGAAGCAGATGCGATGCTGTATGAGGACAAGGAACGCTATTACCTTAAAACGGGAAAAAAGCGCAGATGCGCAGTAAAAGAAAAAGGAGAGACTGCCAAATGAAACGAATCCACAAACTGATTGCCGCAGCGCTTGCGCTGACGATGCTCACCCCCATGACCGCTGCCCTGCCGGCGAGTGCCGCCGATGCATGGCGCACCGAATACCAGCGCCTTGTCAAAAGCAAAGACACCGGCGGCAAAACCGATTATGAGTCCACGAAATACAGCCTTGCGGATATTGTCGGCGACGGCATCCCGGAGCTGATGATCTCGCCGTCCGAGTTACATATTGCAGATGTTGAGGTCTACACCTGGTATCAGGGAAAGGCCGTTTTCCTCGGTCAGATGCAGCAATCCGGAGAGATGCTTTTTGACGCAACGACCGGTGAGCTGATCAGCAGCTGTACGTCACAGGGCTATACCGAATCACAGCACTATGCCTTTTACTGCGGCGCCCTTGTGCAGACCCTGAGCCTTTCCGATAATAATGCCGCAAATCCGCCGCACTACTACAAGATCAACGGCGTAGATGTCTCAGAGTCGGAGTACGACAAGTACAACAGTATGTTGAACAGTCACAAGTATGTGCGATACGGCCGGGATTACGCAGCCTCCAACATGACACCCATCCAGTCCTTCAAGGTGACAAATCCGGTCGCTGAACTTGGCAATGTCAACCAGGACAAAGCTGTCAACGCCTCGGATGCAGCCCGGATCCTCATTGGTGCAGCGTCCTACGGCGCAACGTCCCGCACCGGCCTGTCGCAGGCACAGGAGACCGCCGGCGATGTCAACGGCGATCACAGGATCAATGCCTCTGATGCGGCGATCGTGCTGATCTATGCGGCGGCTGTCGGCTCCGGCAAGACAGGTGCCAGACTGCAGGACTATATCCGATAACCAGAGACCGCACAAAGATACAGAAACATGCGGAACCAGAGAGGGAATGAAGTATGATGAAGAAAAGAATCACAATTGCTGCAGCACTCTGTGCTGCGGCATTCTGTATGACAGGCGCTGCAAAGCAGTGGTCTGCCGACGATATCCGCACCCTGCAGAAGGAGCTTCTGACGACGGGCGGATCCGGCATCTATGATCTTGACAGCAACGGAGAGGTCAACGTCTTTGACCTGGCGCTCCTGAAGCGTGCAGTGAACACCGCCGGTGAGACCGGCAAGGTCACGGCGCAGAGCATCCCGGTCACGGCAAAGAACGCAAAGCTGCAGAGCCGTACTGTCACGCAGGACGGTGTGCTCTGGCTGATCCAGAGCGGCTCAGCGGCAGAATTCACCGTCAGGGGCGAGCATGCATCGCTCACGCTTGCAGGCAGCAGCGGCATCCGGAATGGCGCCGACTATCGGCCGCGCTATGCCGTGTATGTGGACGGCGAGCTGCTCTGCGACGGCATCATGGAGCAGGAGAGCGAGACCATCGAGCTCTGGAAGGGCGCAGACAAGACGGCGAGCGTCAGGGTCATGCTGCTTTCAGAGGCAATGTACGGCGGCATCGGTATCCGTTCGGTGGATGTGGAGAGCAAGGCGGCAGCGCCTGTGACACCGGCCGCAAAGAAGCCGCTGAAGATCGGCTTTATCGGCGACTCCATCACCTGCGCCTATGGCGTGGAGGGTGCTTCGCAGGGGGATTCCTTCAAGACCTCCACAGAGAATTTCTCCAAATCCTACGCCTATCTGACAGCGCAGAAGCTCGGTGCGGATTATACGACCTGCTGCTACAGCGGTCACGGCATCGTGTCCGGTTATACCTCGGACGGCAGTAAAAATGCAGAGAGCCTGATCCCGGATTGCTATGAAGCATCGAGCAAATTTGCGGATTACGGCAGTGCATGGGAATTTGCGGAGCCGTGTGATGCGGTCGTCATCAACCTCGGCACGAATGATATCAACTATGTCGCCAAGGAGCCGGAAACACGGG
>CAMNDR010000083.1 GCA_946535685.1 uncultured Clostridia bacterium
AGTACGAGGTGGCTGTCTACAAGCCGAAGGCTGCCGGCGAATTTGAAGCAGCGCTGGTCGATACCTGGGCGAAATCCGGCGGATTGGATCTGGGCTATCAGCACGCCGTCGCCCGCTACAGCTTTGCGGTCGATGAGGAGCTGGAGGTGACGGAGACCGACTGGTTCGCCTGGGTGCCGGACTGCCTTGCGGAGTACAAGGGGTATACCGACCAGTTCGGGCAGGTCTCGAAACACGGGAACAATGCCGTGATCTGTCTGAGAGCAAGCGTCGGGACGGCATATAGCTGGGAGCCGGAATTTGACCGTTCGGCGGTGGAGTACGCCGTCGTTTCCGATTGCAGCCAGGTTCATACAGAGATGGTCGCAGGCGGCTCCTCCTACACGGTCTATGTCCTGCAGGCTCTGAAGGACGGCCCCGTGGATATCACATATCAATATAGGAATCTCTACGGCGACCCGGATATCACGGACACGGTGGAAGCGCATTTCTATGCCTTTGATGACGGACAGACGCTGCTTGCACCCGGCGATACCAGGGCAGAGCTTGTGGATGCCGATACCGGCGAGCGGATCCCTGCGGATTTCATGAAGGAACATTATCTTGGCATCTGCACGGACATCGGCTACCTGAATCCGGACACCGGGGAATGGATGTACACCGGCCCGATCTATGCTCTGGAACACAATCCGGAAGTCCTCAATGGCTTCAGCAAATGGTTCAAGGCAGACCGTTTCTCCTTCAGTCTCAGTCCGCAGACGATCCCGGGCTATTCCCTCCCGGAGGACTGTGTATCTGTCAAGGAGCTCGGCAATGCCATGTATGACATCACCTTCCGTCTGAAAGCAGACACCGCCGACAGCCCCAGCGGCGATTTCAACCAGGACGGCAGCTTTACGGTGACCGATGTCATCGCCCTGCAGAAATGGCTCCTCGGCATTCCCGCCGCCAAGGCCGGCGACTGGAAAGCAGCCGATTTTCACCGTGACGGTGTGCTGGATGTGTATGATCTGGCACTGATGAAACGGGAGCTGCTGCAAATGCCGTAAGAAAGTTTTGTCATCCCCTGCAAAACCCCTCCCCAATGGGGAGGGTTTTTGCAGGGTTCGGGGCGGCAGCCCCGATCGGGGGGCAGGGGCGAAGCCACTGCGAAATATAGCCCCCTCCCCGGTGGGGAGGGGTTTTTGCAGGGTTCGGGGCGGCAGCCCCGATCGGGGTGCAGGGGCGAAGCCCCTGCGAAATATAGCCCCCTCCCCGATGGGGAGGGGGTTGGGGGTGGGGCACATCACTCCACGATCTCGGTCTCGATATGCTCTGCAGGTGTCTCTGCGGCGGCCTTCTCGGCCCCGACCTCTTCGATCTCCTTGCCGAGGAGCTCCGGGAGCTCCATGCCGGCCTGTTTGAACAGCTCGTTCAGGGGCGGCACAGCCTTCATCATGCCGGACAGGAAGCCGGCAGTCGATGTCTGGCCGTCTGCATTCTGGCCGCTGTCCCAGACAGTGACCTTGTCGATCTTGATATTCTTGATGGCCTCGACCTGGATCGCTACCAGATCTTCGAGCTTCTCTGCGATCAGGAGCTTGACGGCTGCATTCGCATCGCCGCCGGCTGCTTCCACGATCGCACGCATACCTTCTGCCTGACGGGTCAGGATCTCCTGGTTACCCTTTGCCTCTGCTTCCATGCGGGCGAAGATCGCATCCGCTTCACCGCGTGCCTTCCGGCGGATGACCTCGGCCTCGGCCTCGGCGTCGATCTCAGCCTTTTCCTTGGCGATCTGGGTCTTGACGATGATATCCGCCTTCTGGGTCGCCTTTTCGAGCTCGGCACGGGTCAGCTCGGCTTCCTGCTGTGCGGTGTAGGCTTCCTGCTTTGCCTTTGCCTGCTGAACAGCTTCGGCGGCAGTTGCACGGCGCAGGGATTCTGCCTCACGCTCACGGCGCAACGCCTCGGATTCTGCAACGGCAACTCTCGACTCGTTCTCACCCTCGATCGCAGCCGCATTTGCAGCAGCGACCTGGACTCTCTGCTCCTGCTGGGCATTGGCCTGACCGATCTCACCGTCACGGTTCTTCTCGGCAACGCTGCGCTTTGCATCGTTGACAGCCTTGGCAGCAGCTTCCTTGCCGAGTGCATCGAGGTAGCCGGATTCATCGGTGATATCCGTCACATTCACGTTGATGAGGCGCAGACCGATCTTCTTCAGCTCGATCTCAACATTCTTGGAAACGGCGATCAGGAACTTGTCACGGTCGGCATTAATCTCCTCAATGTCCATCGTGGCGATGACAAGACGGAGCTGACCGAAGATGATATCTCTCGCAAGCTCCTGGATCTCCGCCAGCTTCAGGCCGAGCAGACGCTCTGCAGCATTCTGCATCACGCCCGGCTCCGTGGAAATGCCGACGGTGAATCTCGACGGCACGTTGATACGGATGTTCTGCTTGGACAGCGCATTGCGCAGGTCAACGTTCATCGAAATGGGCGTCAGGTCGAGGTACTGATAGGACTGGATGACCGGCACGATGAATGCCGCACCGCCGTGGATGCACTTGGCGCTCCGGGGCAGGCCGTTTTCGTCCGTGCCGACTTTACCGTAAACCACGAGGATCTTGTCGGAGGGGCACTTCCGGTAACGGGAGAGAATGGCGATGATGGTCGCAAACAGAATGACCGCGATCACGCAGATGATGAGCAGAATAACGAAATTATCCATGATGATTCTCCTTTTTGAGGTGATGTGTGCCTTATGCTTCTGCTTTAAGCGAAGAAAGCCCGGCACAGCCTTCAAATATGCTTGGATCCAGATCACGCAGATGATCCGGAAGCCGCAGTTCTGTGAGTCCGGTGCAGTTCTGGAAGGCACCTTCCCCGATCTCCTGCACGGAATCTGGTATGGAAAGCTTCTGGAGCGAGGTACAATATGAAAAAGCGTAGGCGCCGATCTTTTTCAGTGTGTCCGGTAGATGCAGTTCCCGCAGATTCTTACAGCCTTCAAATGCCCACGCACCGATCGCTTCGATGCCTTTCACCAGCAAAGCTTTCTGTACCGGCCAGTGCCTGAAGCTGTTTTCTTCGATTGACTTGCCCTCGTTTTGGTACGGGTTCACTGTCAGAGACCGCTGGCTGCCATTGTGACAAACAACCCATACGCCGTCATAGATGAACTCTGCATGTTTCATGGTACAGAACGCATCCGGCAGCGGAAGCGAGTGATCATCATACCAATAATGACGGGATTCCGGCAGGCAGTTCCCGAGGCAGTAAAACTCGGTCATTCTTTCAAATGGCAGGTCACGTAATGAGTTGCCGCTCGCGGAATTGCAGAAAATGCGCACTGTCAGTTCCGGCTGTGCCGGACAGATAAAAGGTGGCAGATGGAATGCATAGTCTTTTTGGTTGCCAGCATAGATAGTGATCCGGGCTCTGCGCAGATGCTTCATGTAGAACAGCTCAAGATTGGTGGTGTGTGTCCACTGATGATCCTGCCAGTCTGAGTCGAAAAAGATAAGATCAAATTCTGTCACAGGGCGTCCGTCAATACTGTCTGGAAGGATTAAAGCATTTTGGTGCATGGATCCTTCAGTAATGCAGATACCGTCAGCACAGTGTTTGTATTGGAGGTGAAACGCTGCAGCTTCCTCAGCAGTGATCGATTCTTTATAATCAGGCCGTTCAAAATCCATTGTATCAGCCTTTTTTCCATGCTCCCAGGTAGACAGCATCTCCAACTGCCAGTTAGCTATCTTCCTCGCCTTCAAGTCCTCGATCATATCCATTTGCCAGTTATCCATTTTCTTCCACCACCAGTTCATCGCCCCGCACATCGGTCACAAGCACCTGCGTGCCGTTGGCGATGGGCTTGTCGCTGTCGCTGATCGCATCAAATTCGCCGAAGCGCCCCTGCAGCCGCATCGTCACCTTGCCGCAGCCGCCGTTCTTCGCCGGGACAGTCAGATAGACGGTCGCCGTCTCGCCGATGGCGTTGCGCAGGTTCAGGATGCCGTTTTCCGCCAGCTTCCGGGATGCCTGCACGAGCTTTGCGACCACGAGCATCATCGCAATGCCGCAGACCAGCCCGATCCCGCCGCCCGCCAGAACCGGCATGCCGGAGCTGATGCAGATGATCGAGACCCAGCCGAAGACCGCCAGGAACGTCACCACGGTCTGGAGCGTCAGCAGACGGAGACTGCCGAAATCCGCCGGATTCCCGCCGTCAGTTACGCCTGATGTCTCCAGCACGTCCGGGATGCCGTTGCCGTCAAGATCGGCATCGAAATCCGCGTCGCCGATCCCCGACGTGTCCGAGACATCCACCCCGGCATCACCGTGCCCGCCGATCATCGTCAGCAGAAGCTGCAGGATCAGAATGAGCGTTGACGGCACAGCGATACAGTACAGCACCCGCAGCACACCGCTGAGGCCTTCCCACCATGCCTGCATATAGATCCCTCCTTTAAGTCGTATGGATGATTTGCATGTGAGTTTGCAGAAGTTTGATGTAAATTTTATTTACTGAATCTATTATAGCGCATTCGGAAGCGTTTGTCAAGAGGTTGGACAAGATTTTTTTCAATCATTTTTTCCTGAAAGGTAAAAAATGTGTACGCAAGGTAAAAAAATGGATCCTGGCGTAAATATTTTTTGCCATTCCATGAAAAAATGAAAAAAACACTTGCATTTTCCTCTGAAATGTGGTATGATAATAACAGAAGCAGTAAACAGGGTTTACACACTGTGGAGCACAGGCTTGACAGGGATGAAAAGGAGATGATCGGATGGATAATGCAGAGCTCGGCAGACGGCTGAAATCCGCCCGTCTTGCCAAGAAAATGACGCAGAGCGATGTGGTCGGGAGCTTCATCACCCGCAACATGCTCAGCCAGATCGAAAGCGGCACCGCTACGCCGTCCATGAAGACGCTGGAGTATCTCTCCGGCGTGCTGGATCTGCCGCTGGAGAAGCTGCTGTCGGAATCCGGCGGCACGGAAAGCGAGCAGAGCAGCCTTGCGGCGCTGCGCCGTGCCAAGCAGCTTCTGGAGGAGGAGCAATATGAGGAGGTGCTCCGGGTGGAGGATGCCTCCGGGCTGATCGCGGACGAGCTGCATGCCCTGCGGAGCATGGCGCACCTTGAGATCGCACGCTCCCTTGCGGAAACGCAGCAGACAGAGTCGATGCAGACGGCTGTCATGCACGCCCGCTATGCTGCACAGGAGGCGGGCAAGGGGCTGTATGCCAACAAGACGAGAGCAGGCGAGGCAAACCTGCTCATCTCCCAGATCGCCAAGTTCCTCAGCGATTATTATTCCAGCTTAGCGGCGGGAAAGCAGTGATGTCACAAGCGGCTCCTCGTGAGCCGCTTTCGTCTGTCAAAAAGCTCAAAATATTTGTTCTGCGCTGTATGGCGCAAGGGGTGCAGGGGCGAAGCCCCTGCGAAATATAGCCCCCTCCCCGATGGGGAGGGG
>CAMNDR010000084.1 GCA_946535685.1 uncultured Clostridia bacterium
AGACGCTGCGGCTGTTGATGAAGACCAGATTCTCGATCACCAGATTGAGAATGCAGAAGGCAAGCAGCACAATTCCGGCGAATGTGTACGCACGGCTGATCTTTGTTCTTCCCATTGTGTGACCTCCTTAATCATTGAAAGCGGGCCTGTCCACGATCGGATCAAGGAGCCACTGGATGTCGGCATCGTTCAGATTAGACGCTTCCACGTAGGTTGCGCCGGTGTCTACGATAGCCGGCGTGCTTTTGCCTTCGAGCAGCTTCTTGGCGTAGCGGACGCCGAGATAGCCCATATTGTACGGATTCTGGGTCATAACACCGTCCAGGACACCGTGGGTGATGTAGACATCTGCGCCGGTGAAATAGTCGAAGCCCAGCAGCGTGATCTGGTCTGCGAGCCCCAGCTCCTCGATCGCCTGGCAGGCACCGACTGTGCCGGGCTGATTCGTGGCATAGATGAGCTTGAGGGCGGGATGCTCCTCAATGAGCTGCTTGGTGCCCTCCTTGGAACGCTCGATATCACCCTCGCAGTATTTGATATCCACCACATTGAGCTCCGGATAGCCGTCTGCTTCGGTCGTCTTGCCGTCAAGCTCCACAGCAAATCCGCCCAGGCGCTCCTGTGCCGTCTGGGCATCGGCCTTGTGGCAGATGATGCCGACTTCCCCCTTGCCGCCGAGCAGCGCTGCCGCTTCACGGCCGGCGATCGCACCGGCTGCCTGGTTCTGTGTGCTGACGCAGACGGCACGGCCGGCATAGCTCACGTCGGAGTCGATCGTGAGCACGGGGATCCCCTGCAGATTGGCATCCCGCAGCACGCCGTTGAGCGCATCCGTATCGAGCGGGGCAAGCACGATCGCATCGGCACCGGCAGCAACAGCATCCTGTACCATCTGGATCTGCACATCAAGGTCGGCCTCTGTCTCCGGCGCTTCATAGATCACGTTGAGCCCCATCTCCTCGCCGGCATCCACGGCACCCCATCTTGTGGTGTCCCAGTAGCTGTCCCTGCTCTTGCAGATCACGTAAATATCCGGTCTGTCTGCCTGCTGCTGTGCGCTGCAGCCCGGAAGCAGACCGGCAAGCAGCATGCCCGCCGCAAGTGTGGCGATTTTCCTCTTCATAGCATATTCCTCCTTGGGTCGGTGAACGATCATGATCAGCGCCGGATCACGTTTGTCCGGCGGCTGTATGATACGGAACGATCGTATACGAACCATTTATCCAGATATACTTCTTTATTATACCATAGTTTTTCCGGAAATGCAAGCGTTAATTGCACAATCTGCACGAAAAAAACAGATACCGTCTTGACAGCCGCCGTTATATCTATTATAATAAGGATAATCAAAAAGGAGGAACGCAAAATGCCGGAATTTCAGGATATTTACGACATCCACAGACAGCTTACAGGAAAAACGGTGCAGCGCGGCACACGCCGGGCACCGGGAGAGTACATCCTTGTGATCCATCTGCTGCTCTTTGATGAGCAGGGGCGCTTTCTGGTGCAGCGCCGTGTGGACAATAAGGCAACATGGCCGGGCATGTGGGACATTTCGCTCGGAGGGCTTGCACAGAGCGGCGATGACAGCCGCAGCGCCGTGCAGCGTGAGGCAGACGAGGAGCTGGGGCTGACGCTCGATCTTTCCGGAACAGAGCCGGTGTTCTCGTTCCGGGCAGACAATCTGTTCGATGATTACTGGATGGCCGTCATCGACAGCAGCACGCCGCTGAAGCTCCAGCCGGAGGAGGTCGCAGAGGCACGCTGGGTCACGCAGGCAGAATGGGAGGCGCTGCTCCGGTCACATTGTGTCATCCCGTACACCTTCCAGTGGAACCTGTTTGACCTGTACCGGATGCATTTTCCGGGCGCAAGGCTCTATCCGTTCGGAGATCCGGCGCAGATCCGGGGCGCTGTCTTTGATATGGACGGGCTGCTGCTCGATACGGAGCGTGTGGCAGACCAGAGCTGGGCGCAGGCGGGCAGGGAATTCGGCCTGCCCGATCCGCTCAAAGCGATCGACGGCTGCAGAGGGCTGAACGAAGCCGGGATGCGGGCCTATTTTGTGCAGCATTACAGCGCAGATTTCGACTATGAGGGCTTCCGTGCCAGGACAAGAGCGCTGTCCCATGCGATCACGGATGTGGAGGTGCCGGTGAAGGAGGGCGCTGCCCGGATCCTCGCTGCGCTCAAAGCGCTGGGGCTGCGGCTGGCGGTCGCAAGCTCCACCCGTGAGGTCACGGTGCGTGACCAGCTCGGCCGTGCGGGACTGCTGCCGTATTTTGACGAGGTCATCACAGGCGACATGGTGACGCACGGCAAGCCGGATCCGGAGATCTATCTCACAGCCTGCAGGGCGCTCGGACTGCCGCCGGAGGAATGCCTTGGATTCGAGGATTCCGTCAACGGCATCCGCAGTGCCTACAAGGCAGGGCTCTACACCGTACAGGTGCCTGATGTCCAGAAACCGGGCACAGAGAGCAATGCGCTTTCCTGGCGGACATTCGCCTCGCTGACAGAAGCGGAGGCATATTTCAGGGCATATCTGGCATAAACTATCACTGACTGCGAGCAGGCGGACACCACACCGCCTGCTTTTTTTGCGAAATTTAGCCTTTTTTATCGTCTGAAATTATTTTTTCAGAAAATCAGAAAAAAACACTTGACAAATACCTCGTACTGTGTTATACTGTAACTGTAATCAATATTATACAGCGTATAACATAACGTAGAATATAATATTGAGACTATCACAATACTATAAGGAGCAGATTTATGGATTGGATCGAATTACTCAAGGCCATCATCCTCGGCATCGTAGAGGGTGTGACGGAATGGCTGCCGGTGAGCAGCACGGGACATATGATCCTGGTGGACGAATTCCTGCAGCTCAATGTCTCGGAGGAATTCAAGGAGATGTTCGAGGTCGTCATCCAGCTCGGCGCCATCCTGGCGGTCGTGGTGCTGTATTTCCCGAAGCTCTGGCCATTCGGCAAAAAGGGAAATGAGCACCCGCTGAAGGAGACCGGCTTCGGCGCTTATGTCAAGACCGACATCTGGCAGATGTGGTTCAAGGTCATTGTCGCCTGTATCCCGGCAGCAGTCGTGGGACTTGCGCTGGATGACTGGATCAACGAGCATCTGTACAACGCCTGGACGGTCGCCATTGCGCTGATCGTGTTCGGCGTGGCGTTCATCGTCATCGAGCGCTGGAATAAGACCAAGGCCCCGAAGATCAACAGCATCAGCGAGATGACCTACAAGACCGCACTCATCATCGGTGCCTTCCAGCTTCTTGCGGCGATCTTCCCCGGTACTTCCCGCTCGGGTGCGACCATTGTCGGCGCACTGCTGATCGGCGTTTCCCGTGTATGTGCAGCGGAATTCACGTTCTACCTGGCTGTGCCGGTCATGTTCGGCGCATCGCTGCTCAAGCTGGTGAAGTTCGGCGGGACATTTACCATGCCGGAGGTCGTGATCCTCGTCTCGGCAATGGTCACAGCGTTTCTCGTCTCGATCTTCGTCATCAAATTCCTCATGGACTATATCAAAAAGCATGACTTCACCGTGTTCGGCTGGTACCGCATCGTGCTCGGTGTGCTGGTGATCCTGTATTTTGCGTTCATCAGAGCATGAGCATGGACATCTAAAAGGAGGGATCTATGTTGTTTCCGATCAGTGCAGCACTGCTTGATGCCATGGTGCTCTCTCTTGTGAACCGTGAGGAGACGTATGGCTATAAGATCACGCAGGATATGCAGTCTGCTGCGACCGTTTCTGAATCCACGCTCTATCCTGTGCTGCGCCGTCTGCAGAAAAACGGCGCTCTTGAGACCTTCGACCGTGCTTATATGGGGCGGAACCGGCGCTATTACCGCATCACAGATCTCGGCGTCGCCATGCTCCGGCAGTATCGGATCGACTGGGAGCAGCACAAGGCACAGGTAGACGGCATTCTGAAGGAAGAGCAAAAGGCACAGACAGAGGGCGTTTTGAAGGAGGAGCAAGCATGACAGCCACAGAATTTCTGACACAGCTCGATGCCGCATTGTTCGGGCTGTCGAAAGAGGAGCGTGAAAGTGCGCTCGAATATTACAGGGAATACTTTGCAGACGCCGGTGAAAACGCCGATTCTGCTGCAGAATCCCTCGGATCGCCGCAGTCCGTTGCGGAACGCATCATCGCCGAAGCCGACGGCACCGCAGAACCTGGACTTTCCGCAGGAATGCCCCGCACCGGGACCGGTTCGGACGGCACGACCTACACGGATCCTTACACCGGTGCGACCTACACCAGCGCATCCTATTCGGAGCCCTATGCCGGAACATCGTACACAGATCCGTATACAGAAATGCCGTACTCCGCACCTGCGAAAAGCGGTCCGGACGCAGCCCACATCATCACGCTGATCGTGGTGCTGTTTGTGACGCTGCCGCTCTGGATCACCGTGTATTCGCTCTGGCTGACGCTGATCGTGACGCTCATCAGCATAATCATCAGCTTTGCTGCCGGCGGGATCACAGGCCCGATCACGGGCATCATCCAGCTTGCATCCGGCAGCATGGGCAACGGGCTGTTTCTACTCGGCTCCGGCATGGTGTGCATCGGTCTGGCGCTGCTGCTGTGGAAGCCGTTCTGGCTGCTCTGCAAGGCATCTACCATCGGCCTGTTTCGTCTGAGTAAAAAAATCATTTATGGACTGTTAGGGAGGAATGAATCATGAAAGCACTGTACTGGATCATCGCATCGCTGATCACGCTCAGCGGGTTTGGCACCATGGCCGCAGGCATGGTCAAAATGAAGTCGGAGAAGCCGAACTATGTCAGCAGTAAGGAAAACTACGAAAACATCAGGAATCTGGATATTGATCTGGGGTCTGAGGAGCTCACGGTCGTATCCTCCGCAGATGCCAGGGTCTGCACTGTAGAGTTTTGCGATGTCAGCGAAAATGTGATCGTCAAGCAGGACGGTGACACGCTGCGCATCAATATCAAGCCAAACACCGGCCTGTCGTTCTTTGATTTCAACACACCGGACAGCAAGGTCATCATCACGCTGCCGGAGGAACAGATGAAGAATGTTCTGATCGACAACGGCTCGGGCAGTGTCAGCGTGGAGCATGTGCAGGCGGACACGATGAAGGTGGACAACGGCTCCGGCGGCATTGGCGTTTCTGATACAAAGAGCCGCATCGGCGATCTGCATACCGGTTCCGGCGGCATCGTCATCGCAGATGTGTCCTTCCTGGAGGATGCCAGGCTGCACTCCGGTTCCGGAAGCATCAGCGGTCAGAACTTTGCAGCACCGGGCGGATTCACGATGGATGCCGGCTCCGGCAGCATCAGATTAGACGGCGTGACTGCAGGAAAAACCAACGCAACGGTCGGTTCCGGCGATCTGAACATGTCAGGTCTGTCACTCACGGACACTGCGGCTTTCAAAGCCGGCTCC
>CAMNDR010000085.1 GCA_946535685.1 uncultured Clostridia bacterium
AAGACGCTCATGCTTGAGCAGATCAATCACCCGGTGCAGTGGGTGAAGCTGATCCGCAGAATGGCAGAGGACGGCTTTGATACGTTCATCGAGTGCGGCGTGGGCAATACGCTGCAGAAGCTCATTTCCCAGATCCTGCCGGAGGCAAAGACCTTCCGTGTCGAGGATATGGCGACCCTGCAGGAGACACTTGCAGCGCTGAAAGCATAAGGAGGAAGCTATGCTGAAAGGAAAAA
The DNA here is from genome assembly GCA_946535685.1 of uncultured Clostridia bacterium. Classification (GTDB taxonomy): domain Bacteria; phylum Bacillota; class Clostridia; order Oscillospirales; family Ruminococcaceae; genus UBA3855. The sequence goes on from CAMNDR010000085.1 coordinate 237, forward strand.
CAGCCGTCATCACCGGCGGCACACAGGGCATCGGCTTTGAGATCGCAAAGAAATTTGCGGCAAACGGTGCCGATATTGCCATCGTGGATATCTGCGATGCAGAAAAGGCAGCACCTGCTGTCGAGGCGCTGAATGCGCTCGGCGTATCCGTAAGATCCTACCAGTGCAATGTGGCGGATGCCGCACAGGTCGCAGAGGTCTGCAAGCAGATCCTTGCCGATTTCGGAAAGGCGGACATTCTGGTCAACAATGCGGGCATCACCCGTGACAACCTCATCCTGAAGATGAGCGAGGCGGATTTTGATGCTGTTGTGGACGTGAATCTCAAGGGCGCATTCTACATGATCAAGAATTTCTACCGCCCGATGATGAAGCAGCGCAGCGGCAAGATCATCAACATCAGCTCGGTTTCCGGTCTGTTCGGCAATGCAGGCCAGGCGAATTATTCCTCCTCCAAGGCAGGCATCATCGGCCTGACAAAGTCCACTGCCAAGGAGCTGGCTTCGAGAGGCATCAACTGCAATGCCATCGCACCGGGCTTCATCATGACGAGCATGACAACGGCATTCCAGGAGAATGAAGAGCTGAAAAAGGCGATCCCGGTCGGACGCTTCGGTCAGCCGGAGGATGTTGCCAATTTAGCGCTGTTCCTTGCTTCTCCGATGTCGGATTATATCACCGGAGAGATCATCCGCTGCGATGGCGGCATGGCGATGTAAAAGGAAGATAGTTAGAAATAAAAAGCTGTTAGTAGGAGGGCATTACATCAATGAGAAGAGTTGTCATCACCGGAATGGGAGCAGTCACTCCCATCGGCAACAATGTGGAAGAATTCAAGGAAGCCATGTTTGCCGGCAAAAACGGGATCGGACTTATCACAAAATTTGATATTACAGAGAATAAGCACCAGGTAGCCGGTGAGATCAGAAATCTTGATGTTGTCGCCCTGCTTGGAAAGCAGACTGTACGCAAGACCGATACCTTCACGCAGTATGCACTGATCGCTGCAAAGGAAGCGATGGAGCAGAGCGGTGTGCAGGGGACACTCCCGAATGACCGCATCGGTGTCTGCTTCGGCTCCGGCATCGGCGGTATCGAGACACTCTGCGAGGATCACCAGAATCTGCTCGAAAAGGGCGCACGCAAGGTGTCCCCGCACTTTGTCCCGAAGATGATCTACAACATCGCAGCGGGCAATCTTGCGATCGAATACAAGGCAAGCGGCCCCTGCACGGCAGTTTCTACTGCCTGTGCGACCGGCACGACGGCTGTCGGCGAGGGTTACCGCACCATTCTGCACGGCTATGCTGATGCAATGATCTGCGGCGGTTCCGAGGCGGCGATCACACCGCTGACCGTGGCAGGCTTCGGCAACTGCCAGGCACTGTCCAACTCCAATGACCCTGAGACCTGCTGCTGCCCGTTTTCCGGCAACAGAAGCGGCTTTGTCATGGCAGAGGGCGCTGGTGTTCTGATCCTTGAGGAATACGAGCATGCTGTGGCAAGAGGCGCCAAGATCCTTGCGGAGGTCGTCGGCTACGGCTCGACCTGCGATGCGCATCATGTGACAGCGCCCGATCCGGAGGCACAGTATGTCGCCAAGGCGATCCTCGATGCCATGCCGGAGGGGGAGATCGACTTCTCCAAGGTCTATGTGAATGCACACGGCACCTCCACACCGCTCAACGACAAGACCGAGACGACGGCGCTCAAGCGTGCGTTCGGTGAGAATGCCTATAAGCTGCACATCAGCTCGACCAAGTCCATGACCGGTCATATGCTCGGTGCCACCGGTGCTGTGGAGGCGATTGCTTCTGTTCTGGCACTGCAGAACGACACCGTTCCGCCGACCATCCACTACACGGTCCCGGATCCGGAGCTTGACCTCGATTATACACCGAATACTGCCGTTCATACGCCCCTCGAGCTTGCGGTTTCCACCAATCTCGGCTTCGGCGGCCACAATGCGGCGATCGCTTTCAGGAAGGTGTAAGCTATGACAAGAGAAGAGATCATGGGGATCATTCCCCATCGTGACAATATGCTGCTGCTGGATGAAGCAACTGCGGAGGACGGCAAGGCGCATGGCAAGCTCTATATCACCGGCGAGGAATGGTTCCTCAAGGGCCATTTTCCGGGAAATCCGGTCGTTCCGGGTGTGATCCTCTGTGAGATCCTGGCGCAGTCAGCATGCGTGCTGCTGGCATCGGCGGCAGAGGGGCAGACGCCCTATTTCACGAGCCTTGACAAGGTGAAGTTCCGCAATCCTGTCAAGCCCGGCGATACCTATGAAACAGAATGCGAGATCATCAGGAGCAAGGGGCCCTTCTATTTCTGCAAGGGCAAGGGCACTGTGAACGGCAAGACTGCTGTCACAGCGGAGTTCTCGTTTGCTCTCGTGCCCAAGGAGGCGTAAGGATGAGCTTTATCAATGATTTTATTGAAAAGGTCAATACCAATACCGCTGCCAAGGCGCAGCATGTGACCTGCAAGAAGTGCAATCATGAGGATACCAAGTACAACCTCATCAAGAATAATTATATCTGCCAGAACTGCGGGTATTATTTCCGCCTCGGCGCACGCAGCCGGATCGACCTGATCTGCGACTGGAACAGCTTCCATGAGCTTCACGCAGGCCTGACCAGCAGAGATTTCCTCGAATTTCCGGGCTATCAGGAGAAGCTCGACAAGGCGATGAGCACCACCAAGGAGGAGGATGCCGTTGTCTGCGGCATCGCATCTGTGGCGGGCAATGAGTTTGCGATTTTCGTCATGGATTCCAAGTTCATCATGGCGAGCATGGGCAGCGTTGTGGGCGAGAAGATCACCCGGCTGTTTGAATATGCGACCGAGCACAAGCTCCCGGTCATCGGCTTTACGGCTTCCGGCGGCGCCAGAATGCAGGAGGGCGTTCTCTCCCTGATGCAGATGGCAAAGGTCAGCGGTGCTGTCAAGAACCACAGCAATGCGGGGCTTCTGTATATCACTGTCCTGACCGATCCGACCACCGGCGGCGTTACAGCGAGCTTTGCGATGCAGGGTGATATCATCCTGGCAGAGCCGAAAGCCCTTGTGGGATTTGCAGGCCGGCGCGTTGTGGAGCAGACCACCAAGAGCAAGCTGCCGGATAATTTCCAGAGTGCAGAATTTCTCCTGGAGCACGGCTTCGTGGATGCGATCGTACCCCGTGCAGAGCTGCGGGATACCCTCGCTGAGCTGCTGACCATTCATAAAAGGAGCGTGTGAGCATGGATTCCTATGAGAAGCTGAAAACAGCGAGAAAGAACGGCCGACCGACGGGCGAGGCCTATGTGAAGGGCATTATCGAATTTCCCTTCGAGCTTCATGGTGACCGCCGTTTCGGCGATGATCTGGCGATCATGGGCGGTGTGGGCTTCATTGACAAGCATCCGGTCACCTTCCTGGCGATGGAAAAGGGCACGGATCTGCCGAGCCGTCTGGCACGCAACTTCGGCTGCCCGAAGCCGGAAGGCTACCGCAAGGCGCTGCGCCTGATGCAGCAGGCGGAGAAATTCCACCGCCCGGTCATCTGCTTTGTGGATACGCTCGGCGCCTATCCGGGTGCGGATGCCGAGGAGCGCGGACAGGGACAGGCGATCGCAGAGAGCATCATGGAAATGATGGGTCTGCGCACACCGGTCATCTCCATTGTCATCGGTGAAGGCGGAAGCGGCGGCGCACTGGCTCTGGCAAGCGCCAACAAGGTCTTTATCCTCGAAAATGCGGTCTATTCCGTCATTTCCCCGGAGGGCTGCGCTTCGATCCTGTGGAAGGAATCCACGCCGGAGAACGTTGCCAAGGCCGCAGACTGCCTGCACATCACTGCACAGGATATGAAGAGCCTGGGCGTGGCAGAGAAGGTCATCCGTGAGGACTTTGACCATTTTGGCAAGATGTGCGAGGGGATCAAGCTGCGCCTGCTTGACACGATCGAGGAATTCGCTTCCATGAGCGAAGAGGAGATCGTAGAGCAGAGATACCAGAGATTCCGTAAATTCGGTGTTTTTGACGAGAAATAAGATGTTCCGGATCCCTCCTCTGTCAGCGGAGGGATTTGGTGTTGACAGAAGCGCAGAGCGCAAACAGAAAGCGGAGGTAGACCGTCCATGGAACCGTTATACAAAAAATTCAGCACATCTGTATTCGATGAGAATGGCGAGCTGATCGAGTTTTCGCTGCATTATGAGGATAATTTCAACTTTGCCTATGATGTGGTGGATGCGATCGCAGCCGAGGCACCGGAAAAGCGTGCCATTCAGTGGTGCGATGAAGCCGGCAATGAAAAAATGCTGACATTCGGCGATATCAGCCGGCTGTCTTCGCAGGCGGCAGCCTTCCTGCTTGACCAGGGCGTGCGCAACGGCGACCGTGTCATGGTCATGCTCAAGCGGCACTATGAATACTGGTACGTGGCGATGGCGCTGCACAAGATCGGGGCTGTGCTCGTTCCTGCAACGCATATGCTGCAGGTTCACGACATCACCTACCGCATTGATGCGGCGGGCATCCGCACGATCATCTGCGCCGAGAGCGAGGATCTGTGCGAGCGTGTGCGGGAATCCGTGCAGGAGACGGTCATCAAGCCGGCGCTCTACACTGTCCGTGCGGAGCGTGAGGGCTTCATCCGGATGGATGACAAGCTCGACGCCTATCCTGCGCTGCTCAGGCGGCAGCCGACCAAGGTGACTGACCGCTTCCTGATGTACTTTACCTCCGGCACGACCGGCAATCCGAAGATGGTCAGCCATAATTATACCTATCCGCTGGCGCACACCGTGACGGCCCGCTACTGGCAGTGTGTGCAGGATGACGGGCTGCATCTGACCGTGGCAGATACGGGCTGGGCAAAGTGCTCCTGGGGCAAGCTCTATGGACAGTGGCTGTGCGGCAGTGCGGTCATGGTCTATGAATTTGAACGGTTCCATGCCGAGCAGATGATGAACGTGATCGAGAAATACAAGGTCACGAGCTTCTGTGCGCCGCCGACGCTTTACCGGATGATGGCCAAGACCGGCCTCCGGCGGGAGGCATTTGCGAGCGTGCTGCATGCATCCACGGCAGGCGAAGCGCTGCAGGAGGAGATCATCCGTCTGTTCTATGAGGAGACGGGGCTGGAGATCATGGAGGGCTTCGGCCAGACCGAAACGACCCTCATCATCGGTAATTTTGCCAATTCCCATCCGAAGC
>CAMNDR010000086.1 GCA_946535685.1 uncultured Clostridia bacterium
AGATGCAAGCAGATGCGCCGCCAAGCCGTCAGGCGGGCTTTGTGCGGTGCTGCCTTTGCATGCATAAACGCCCCAAGCAGGTGCCTGGGGCGTTTTCAGAACAGTTGGAGTAGCTGGATTTGAACCAGCGAATGACGGAGTCAAAGTCCGTTGCCTTACCACTTGGCTATACCCCAATCTATTCAATAGTATAGCATATTTTGGCGCTTTTGTCAAGCGGGGCGAGGAGGGTTGCGGGGCTTCGCCCCGGTACCCCTTGTGCAGCGGTGCTGCACGGAGCTTTCTGGGGCTTTTGTCAAGCGGGGCGGGGAGGGTTGCGGGGCTTCGCCCCGGTACCCCTTGTGCAGCGGTGCTGCACGGAGCTTTTTGGGGCTTTTGTCAAGCGGGGCAGCAGGCTTTCCCGCACGATCAGTTGTGTACACGCAGAGCGGCAGGGTTCTTGCGGGACTTGTCTCTATACGGCAGTGTTGTCGGAGAGCTTCTGGCCGAGGGTGAACTGCTGGGTCTGGGCGTTATAGTTCAGGCGGTATTCCGGGTATTGATGATAGCCTTTGGAGAAATCATTCTGGGTCGTACAGAAATAACCGTTCTTCAGATAGAAGCCCTGTAATTCGCCGGAGATGTCCAGCTCATAGGGAACGCCGCTGCGGACACTGTACAGGAATGTTGAGTAGCCGGAACCGCCGCCAGTCTTGTCATAGGAAAAAAATCCCTTGTTCTGGTATGCGTCGAATCTGGCATAGTCGTTGGATGCATAGTCATAATACGTGCTGGGATAGGCTGCGTCTACGCAGACTGTGGTGCCGCTATCGGAGATAAAGTAGACGGAGTAGTATTCATCCCTGCCGCCGAGTGAGACGACAGCGAAGGCCTCGTTTGTGTGGTTGCCGTCATAATCGTGGTACTCCCAGTAGATGATCTTGCCGAGCGTGGCAAGCTGCTTCTTCGGGGCGATGCAGCGATCTGCATAGTTCTGCATGGTGCCTTTGAAGATGCCGGAGCCGACAGAGGCGGCATAGACCAGGATGTTTGCAGCATCGCTTGCATTGACAGTTCCGTCCGAATCAATGTCGGCGGCGGTGCGCTGTGCGGCGGTGAAGGTGCTTCTGCCGGTGCTGCCCAGACGGGCTGCTTCAATCAGAAGCGCTGCGGCATCGGATGCGTTGGCTGTGCCGTCATTGTTAAGATCTCCGAGGGCTGCGTTCGCAGTGAGTATGGTAAACGCCGGGAGACTCAGTGCAATGCTGAGCAGGACGGCTGTGATTTTCCGGAATCGCATAAGCATTTCCTCCTTTGGTTTAAGGCGCCGCCAAGCCGTCAGGCGGGCTTTGTGCGGTGTTGCCTTAATTATAGCACATCCGGAGCCGGTTGTCAATCGGAGGGAATGCTGCATAGTATGCAGGGGAAGATGGATCTGCATCCGGCTGCATAATCTGCTCCGGATGGGTCCATACTATCACCGGGAACGGTCATGAACCGTCATCATAAAAAAGGAAGCACCTGCGGAGCGATCCTGCAGTGCTTCCAGAAATGCGCAAAGGAGTGCTTTTATGTCAGTAAAACGTGGAGATATTTATTACGCTGATCTCAGTCCGGTCGTCGGCTCTGAACAGGGCGGTATCCGGCCGGTACTTATTGTACAGAACGACGTGGGGAACCGCCATAGTCCGACCGTGATCGCTGCTGCCATTACAAGCCGCCTTGACAAGGCAAAGCTGCCGACGCATATCTCACTCGATGCGGCGACCTGCGGGCTGCAGAAGGACAGCATTGTGCTGCTCGAACAGATCCGCACCATCGACAAGCGGCGGCTCAAGGATAAAATGGGGTCGATCGACCATGCGTCCATGAGCCGGGTCGATAATGCGCTGTCGATCAGCTTTGGATTACAGGCCTGAGATGGCGGGAGCGGGGATTTTTACAGCGTGTCGATACAGTCTGCTTTCTGGTGCTGACGCACTGGGGAGCGCCCCACCCCCAACCCCCTCCCCAATGGGGAGGGGGCTATATTTCGCAGGGGCTTCGCCCCTGCACCCCGATCTGGGCTGCTGCCCCGATCCATGCAAAATAGCTTTTTTGACAGACGAAATCCCTCCCGGTTGGGAGGGATTTCGTTCGCATTTTTAGTCCTTGACGAAAATTTCACCGTCTGCTACGTGCTCCTTGTCATCTGCCCAGATCAGACCATCGTCGGTCAGTCTCAGTGTGCCAGTGCCATCGGAATAAACTGTGTAGGGTGTCTCGTTGCCTTCGTCATCTGTGGTCGGATTGCCGTCCTCATCATACACTGTGTAAACACGCGCGGCATTCTGATAATTCAGGAGACCATCCTCAGACAGGGTCGCATCAAATGTCCAGTCGCTGGCTTCTGTTGCGGACCCCGCCCAGTGAACCTTGACAGAATAGTTACCGCTGCCGTTATTGGTGATCGTGATGATGCCTCTGCCGGCATGCTTCTCGGAATAGCTGCCCTCAAAGACCGGAGCCTTTGCCTCTGTTGCCTTTGCTGCAGCTTCGGTTGCCTTTTCAGTTGCCTTCTCGGTGGCTGCCTCAGTCGCTGCCTCGGTGGTGTCTTCCTCTGTCTCTTCCTCCGGCTCTGTGCGGACAAACAGCATGCCCTTGCCGGCATCCTCCTTGTTGTCATGCCACTCAACACCCTTGTCTGTGAATACAAGTGTGCCGTCGCCGTCGCTGTAAATGACCTCTGTGTCGGACTGAGAACCGTCTGCTGAATAGGTTACATGCTGCATACGGCATGCCTCATAGTGCAGAACATGATCCTGATCCAGATGGCCGACTGCATCCCACTCGGCAGACTCGGTCGCACTGGATCCCCAGATGATCGTGATCAGAAATGTCTTGGCATCGTTGCTGGTCACGTCCAGGGTCGCTCTGTCACAGACATAGGTGCCGATGATGGACGCATCCTCAATGTAGGTCAGCTCCGTCTCGGTCTCTGCTTCGGTGGTTTCCTCGGTGGTCTCAACAACTGCCTCCGTTGCCGGCTCTACTGTGCTCTCAGTGGCCTTGCCGCAGGCTGCAAAGCTGCATGCCATCAGGGAAAGTGCCAGTACAATTGCGATCTTCTTTTTCATAAATCCTTACTCCTCTCATGCGATTGGCGGGCGGTTTGTTTCTTTTCAGTGCCCATGATGCATTATAGCGCATTCGGGATGAAATGTCAACTATCATCTCAAAAAGTTTACAAACTATCTGATTTGTTCGGTGAAGTGAACGATTTTTGCACGGTGCAGTACCGAAAACTGGTCAAAACAGCGGCGTTTCTGACAACCCGGTAACAGGAAAACGAAGGCGGCGGGGAAATTCTTCCGGTTGACAGAACGCTGTGTGCATGGTATAATAGAAAAGATGAAGCATGAGGAAGTACTGACTGTTCCGTCAGTACAGGGCAGCGTGGGGCAGATCCCGCAAACAGCCCTTTTCCTTTCTGCGGAGCGCTGCATAGACGATATTCAGTGCTTTCATAATACTGCAATGGAGGCTATCTATGAAAATCCGAAGCATTCTTGCCTGCCTGCTCGGCAGTGCCATGCTTTTGCAGGCAATGCCTGCGGCGGCGTCATACCAGAGCGCCGATGAAATTGCCCTCGCTGTGCGTCCGATGTCTGCAGGCGACGGCATCTTTCTTTCTGAAACATCCCGGCAGATTTTCGTCAGCCCTGCTGCTGCCGCAGCGGGGACGGAGTTCCATGCCGGTGTCTTTATCGAGGCGGAACGTGCTGAACTGAGTATCATCACGATGGATCTTGTCTCAGGCAGCCCGTCGATCACGTTTGTCGAGGATACGTTCCGCAATCCCAAGCTGAGCCTGGATCCGGAGTCCTCCGTCTATCATCTGCCTGACGGGACCGCTTTCGAGACCCCGTTCTTTCCCTATTGTCTGGGGACACTGTCGGAAAAAGGACGCTACAACGCTGCCTGCTACTCTATGGGCAACAGCTTTCAGGAAAACGGACAGCGCTTGCGGGTGACATGGCAGTATGGTCCTTTGGGAAATGCGGAGACCTTCCTGGGCGGTGCATCCGATGCGTTCAGTCTCGTGGAGATGGACGTGAAGCTCGCCGGCGGCATTGCCCCCGGTGAATACCAGATCGGGTTTGATGCGACGGATTCTGTAGCGGAGGATGAGAATAAGAGCCGCACCATCATCACGAGCAATACCAGCGTGGAAAACGGTAAATCTGCCTATGCGGATCTGGTGCCCGGCCTGAAGCCGCTTACCGTCACTGTTGCGCCGGTGCAGCTTGACGGCGCTGCAGCCGCATTCTGCCGCGCGGATGAGACCGCTCATGCTGTGCCTGCTGACATCGGCGGCACTGCGCAGCGGCTGCAGGATGGTACACTGACCGGGATCTCCCTCGATGATCCGGCATTTTCCTATGCGGCGGCTCTGCCTGCATCTGTGACCACTCCGGAGACGGCGGAAACACCGCTTCTGTATGACGGAGCGCCGGTCGTGGATGCAGATGGAAAGCCGGTATCAGCGTCCTATCGGATCGGCTGCCGGGGCGATGTGGATCTTGACGGCAGCGTGAGCGCTTCCGATGCTGCAAGGATCCTGATTTTTGCGGCACAGAAGGGCGCCGGCGGCGAACCGCATCTTGCAGAGGGCGAAAATGATGCATTTGCACAATATCTCGGCGATGTCAACGGCACAGGCGCTGCACCTGAGATCAATGCCTCGGATGCTGCGTGCATCCTGATCTATGCGGCTGTCAGCGGCAGCGGGAGGCCACCTGACTGGCAGCAGATCCTGGGCGGTACTGTATAAATTTCTTGCATCCGTCGGGCAAGATGGAGCACGGGAATCAGGTCTGCCGCAGATCATGCGGGTGCAGGGGGCGCAGTCCCCTGCTTAGAAGCCCCCTCCCTGGGGAGGGGGTTGGGGGTAGGGGGAACAAAACGTGCCTGTTTCACTGACAGAATCCGAAAAATGATATCTGTGGAGATGCAGCAACTGCCCTTGACATTCCCCTGAAAATGGTGTATAATAAACTGGTGAGCAGACTATGCGATAGCGTGGACGTTTTAGTTCATGAGGAAAGTCCGGGCATCACAGAGCAGGATAGCTGCTAACGGCAGCCGAGGGCGACCTTAGGGCCAGTGCAACAGAAAAGAAACTGCCGCAGTTTCTGCGGTGAGGGTGGAATGGTGAGGTAAGAGCTCACCGGGGTGCAGGAGACTGCACCGCCGTGTAAACCCTATCCGATGCAACGCCTCATGGGATCCTCCGCCGCAACGCTTGCTCGGCGGGCGGTCAGGATCAGGGCGGCTCCAGCCATACGGCGACGTATGGCGCAGATAAATTATCGCACACGACAGAACCCGGCTTATCGGTCTGGTCACAGCCGGCGGCTTTTGCTGCCGGCACAGTTTT
>CAMNDR010000087.1 GCA_946535685.1 uncultured Clostridia bacterium
GCGAGCACATCTCTGCGATGCTCAGATGCCGCACCTTCGATACGGATGACTATGTGGTCATGGTCACGAAGTTCGGCCGCATCAAGCGTACCCCGCTGACGGCGTTCCGGAATATCAACAAGAAGGGCATCATCGCCATCAACCTGGGCGAGGGCGACGAGATCGCCGGCGTTCGCATGACGGACGGCGAGGAACAGCTCATCGTTGCGACAAAGCTCGGCATGACGCTGCGGATGGAGGAGAAATGCATCCGGCCGCAGTCCAGAAATGCGGGCGGTGTACGTGCGATCAGGCTGCGTGAGGGCGACGAGGTCATTTCGATGGCAAGAGTCCGCAGCAATGCAACGGTTCTGACTGTCACGACCAAGGGCTTCGGCAAGCGCTGCGGCCTGGAGGAATACCGCATCCAGGGCAGAGGCGGCTATGGCCTGAAGAATTACAAGACCGATGAAACCAGAGGCACGGTCTGCGGCATCAAGGTCGTGGACGAGGATGACGATATCATCCTGATCTCCACTGAGGGCATCATCATCCGCATTCTGGCCAGTGACATCCGTGTCATGGGCAGAACCGCCAAGGGCGTGCGTGTGATGAAGGTCTCCGACGGCAATGAGGTGGTTGCCTTCACCAGAGCAGAGCACGACAGCACTGCCGAAACGGCAGAGGTCGAGCAGATCTCCGATGAAGAAGCGGCACAGCAGAATGAAGAACCGGATGAGATCATGCCGGAGGTAGAGCCGGACGACGACGAGGAATAAGATTTCACAAAGAGGGAGGTTCCTGCCTCCCTCTTTTTTGCAAAAGGAGGAGCTATGCAGATCCGCCATGAAACTGTACCGATGCACGGGATCCGGAGCAGCTATTCCCTGGTGCATCTCTCGGATATCCATTTCAGCCGTGCCACATCTCATGAGAAGAACCGGGGCACCACAGAAGATATCGTCAGAACATGTGAAATACTGGGGAATATCGACGCAATTTGCATCACAGGCGATCTTGTCTCCCGAAAGTGGAACGAAGCCACACTGCCGGATACGGCGGAGCTTGTGCAGAAGCTGCGGAAGATGGCGCCGGTGCTGTTTTCCTTCGGCAATCACGAGATGGATCTGTCGCTGGCACAGCGCAGGGAGTTTGTGAAAGCGCTGCAGAGCAAGGGTGCCGCGCTCCTGCATAACCGCAGCATCCGGCTCGGAGAGCTGCAGTTCACAGGCCTGACGCTGCCCGGACATGTGTATAAGAATCCCGGCGGCGGCTACGGCGGACTTTCCGCCATCACGCAGGAAATGGTGGGGAACTGCCTCGGAGCATGTGAATATCGTCCGGCGGTACTGCTGGCACATTCGCCGCTCGGTTTTCCGGCATATGGAAAATGGGGCGCAGATCTGGTGCTTTCCGGGCATGTTCACGGCGGCATTGTCCGCATCGGGGAGCAGGGTATTCTGTCACCGGAGCGCCTGTTCTATCCGAAATACACCAAGGGCATGTACACCGATGCAGAAACAGGCGCACGCATGGAGCTGAGCGCCGGCATCGGCAAGCTGCGCATCAACAATCCGGCAGAGATCGTCTATGTGGAGCTTGTGCCGGAAACGAGGTGAGAGCAATGGAATTTCAGATGCAGCTTCCTGTGGGCGTTGCCGGAATGGTGGAGCGTCTGCAGGAAAGTGGCTATGCGGCATATCTGGTTGGCGGCTGTGTGCGGGATGCGCTCAGCGGGCTGCAGCCGCATGATTATGACATCACGACCGATGCGACCCCGGACGAGATCGTGGCGGTCTTCGGAGAAACATCCTGCACCTATTACGGCAAGGCATTCGGAACGGTCTGTGTGAAGCAGGGCAGCGATTCTGCGGAGATCACGACCTTCCGGACAGAGGGCGCGTATTCGGATGCACGGCATCCGGATACGGTGATCTTCTCGAAGCATGTGGAGGATGATCTGTCCCGGCGGGATTTCACCTGCAATGCCATCGCCTATGATCCCCGGACAGGTCTGCTTGACCCTTATCACGGTGCAGAGGATCTGCAGCAGGGGATTCTGCGGGCGGTCGGGACACCGGCTGACCGGTTTCATGAGGATGCACTGCGGATCATGCGTGGCATGCGGTTCTATGCCCGGTTCGGGCTGGTGCCGGAGCCGGCGACAGAGACGGCGATGCGGGAATGTGCGCCGGGTCTGGATAAGATCTCGGCAGAGCGGGTCTTCACGGAGCTCTGCGGGATGCTGATGGGAGCGCATATCACCGAGGTGCTGGAGAAATTTCCGGAGGTTCTCGCTGTGCGCATCCCGGAGATCACGCCCTGCATCGGTTTTGCGCAGCACAGCCGGTACCATGATTTCACGGTCTGGGAGCATATCGCCCGCACGGTCGGGAATGCGGTGCCGGATCTGACGGTGCGCATTGCCATGCTGCTGCACGACATCGCAAAGCCCGACTGCTTCACGATGGATGCCAGAGGCGGCCATTTCAAGGGGCATGCGGCGCTTGGTGCAAAGAAGGCGGATGTGATCCTGCAGCGGCTTCGCTGTGACAACAGGATGCGGGAAACGGCGGTGCAGCTCATCTACTGGCACCGGTTCACTCCGCGGGAAATGCCGCAGGTGCGCAGAATGCTCGGAAAGATGGGAGAAGTGAAGTTCCGGCAATACTTAGCCGTACTCGATGCGGACAGAGTGTCCAAGCAGCGGATCACGACAGAATCCCGGCGGAAGATCGACCGTGCGGAGGCGCTGCTGGAGGAATGCCTGCAGAAGGATCTCTGCTGCACGATCCGGCAGCTTGCTGTCAGCGGCAACGACCTGAAAGCGCTTGGCTATGAGGGACGTGAGATCGGCCAGATGCTGCAGGCCATGCTCGATGCGGTCATCACCGGGGAGATCCCGAATGAACGGGAGGCACTGCTGGCGTATGCGGGGCCTGTCGGGACAGTGTGAGTATTTTTTCACTTGACAGCAAGCCGAAAATAGGGTATAATAAAATTGTATTGCTGTATCCGGCCAGCTCTGCCGGATGATTATTCAGAAAAGAGGGAATCACTATGAAAAAAGTCGTTATCATCGGCGCAGGCCCTGCTGGTCTGACAGCCGGGTATGAACTGCTCCGGAAGGCTCCGGATGAATACAGCGTGACCATCTATGAGGAGTCCAATGCCATCGGCGGTATCTCCCGCACGGTCAAGTATAAGGGAAACCGCATGGACATCGGCGGTCACCGCTTCTTCTCCAAGGACAAGGAGGTCATGCAGTGGTGGATGGATATGATGCCGCTGCAGGGCAAGCCGTCCTTCGATGACATCATCCTCGGCAGGGAAAAGACCATCGCAGAGGAAGGACCCGACCCGGAGGAGACCGACCGTGTCATGCTCGTGCGCAACAGAGTCTCCCGTATCTACTACAAGAAGAAGTTCTTTGATTATCCGATCTCCCTGAAGTGGAATACCCTCAAGAATATGGGCTTTACCACGACTGTGGACGCTGGCTTCAGCTATATGGCTTCCACCGTTTCCAAGCTCCCGGAGGATTCCCTTGAGAATTTCTATATCAACCGCTTCGGCCGCACGCTCTACTCGATGTTCTTCGAGGGCTATACCGAGAAGCTCTGGGGCCGTCATCCCCGTGAGATCTCCGCAGACTGGGGCGCACAGCGTGTCAAGGGTCTGTCTGTCATGGCCATCCTCAAGGATATGTTCGGCAAGGTGACCGGCATCAAGGGCGACAAGGTCGAGACCTCGCTGATTGAGGAGTTCTACTATCCGAAGTACGGTCCCGGTCAGCTCTGGGAGACCACTGCTGACGAGATCCGCAAGCTCGGCGGTGAGATCGTGATGAACGCCAGGGTCGTTCGTGTCAATACCAACGGCGAGGATACCGTGGAGAGCATCGTGATCGACCAGAATGGCGTTGAGACAACTGTCAAGGGCGATATCTTCTTCTCCTCCATGCCGGTCAAGGATCTGGTGGAGGCCATGAACGATGTACCGGAGGACGAGCTGCGCATTGCATCCGGTCTGCCCTACCGTGATTTCGTGACCATCGGCCTGCTGCTCGACAAGCTGCAGCTCAAGAATGAGACTGATATCCGCACGCTCGGCAATATCGTGCCGGACTGCTGGATCTATGTACAGGATACCGGCGTGAAGATGGGACGCATCCAGATCTTCAACAACTGGTCGCCCTACATGGTATCCGAGCCGGAGACCAAGGTCTGGATCGGTCTGGAGTACTTCTGCAAGGAAGGCGACAAGTTCTGGAATCTCTCCGACCGTGACTGCATCATGTTCGGTACCGGTGAGCTCGTGAAAATGGGCATCATCGCACCGACTGCGACCATCTATGCGGCGCACCGTGAGAAGGTCAAGAAGGCATATCCGGCCTACTTCGACACCTACAGCGAGATCGACAAGGTCGTGGATTATCTGAACAAGTTCGGCAATCTATGGTGTGTCGGCAGAAACGGCCAGCACCGCTATAACAATATGGATCACTCCATGGCGACTTCCTTTGAGGCTGTCAAGAACATCCTCGCAGGTGTGACCGACAAGACCAATGTATGGAATGTCAACACCGAGAAGGAGTATCACGAGACTGCCAAGGAGGAAACCTCCAATGGCTAATTCTGCGGAAAAGAAAGCAGAAGCGGCAGTGAAGGAGGAGCCTGTCATCGACCCGAAGAAGAGCGAACCGGCAAAGTCCGGTTCCGATAAGGATGCCGGCTTTATGGCGATGTGTCTCGGTTTTGTCAAGGACTGGGGCTGGGCAGCGCTGCTGCTGGCAGCGGTGTTCATCGTCGGGTATTATACGCTGTTCCCGTCGAGAGGGTATTTCCATTCGGATACGACCGATACACTGATGTGGGCGGTCGCCTCAAATGAGAGCGGATCGCTGTTCAATACGGACTTCGATTACGCCTGCCTGCTGCCGTTCGGCACAACGCTCATCATGACAGCGCTGATCCCGCTGTTCGGCGTGACGATGACGACGCATGTCATCGGTATGTTCTGCTTCTTCCTGATCTTCACGGGTGCCCTGATCTGGATGCTCAAAAAGATGAACTGGTCGTGGGGCTGGATCTCGGCCGCCGTGTTCACGGTGCTGATGATCTGCTCCGGCAGTGAGAAGCTGCGGGAGATCTTCTGGGGACATTCGATCTATTACAGCCTTGGCGTGCAGTTTATTTTCGTAGGACTGGCGCTGCTGTTCACGCAGATGGATCTGCAGAGGAAGCTCGACAGCACCACAGATGCGGCAGCAGTCAAAAAGACCCGCATCAGATTCATCATCTTCACGGTTCTGATCGGACTCTGGTTCCTGCTGACCTGCACGGATCAGATCATTGCCATCACGATCTTTGCACTTCCCGTCATGGGCGGTGTATTCA
>CAMNDR010000088.1 GCA_946535685.1 uncultured Clostridia bacterium
AGCAGCCCCTCCTAAGTCGGCGCAAGCCGACAAAATGCCAAAGTTGTTAGCATTGGCAGGGGCGGAGCCCCTGCACCCCCCCACACTGAAAGGCGTGGAAGGGGCGAACTTTTAGTGATTTTTAATCTTGACATCTGGGTAAAAATAGTGTATGATAATATAGACGGACTATCATTATCTGGCTCATTTTGTCGAAGGGAGGACGATCATGCGGAATATGATCCGGAAATGCGCTGCACTGCTCACGGCATGCGCATGCTGCTGCACGGCTGCGGCTTGCCAGAAACAGCCTGATACTGTCGAAGCGCTGATCGGCCCTCCGATGCCGGTCGAGACCTTTCTGCCGACTGAACCGACCGAGCCGGAGACGGCGCCCACGGAGCCCGAAACACGCCCGCCTGCGCCTGCGGAGGCTATGATCGAGGATGTGCCGTTCTATTCCCAGAGAGGCCTGCTCCCGACCGGCTGCGAGCTCGTCAGCGCCAAAATGGTGCTGGAGTATTATTCCGGCGAGGAGGTGCCGATCGAAACGGTGGTCGAGCATACGACCTGCGCCTATCCGGAGTGGAAAGACGGCAAGGGCTGTGCGCCGCATCCGGAACATGCCTTCATCGGCAGCCCCTATGATGAGACAAGCTACGGCTGCTTTGCTCCGGTCATCGTGGAGATGATGAACGAGCTCCTCCCGGAGGGCTATCGGGCGGTCGATATGACTGGCGCCGATCTGCAGGAAATGGCCGAGACCTTCATCCCGGAAGGCACACCTGTCATCATGTGGGCGACCATCAGCATGCTCAACGAATTCCCCTGGCGGAGCTGGTATCTGCTCGATGAAAACGGCGAGCCGACGGATGATTTCTATAACTGGATGGCGCTGGAGCACTGTCTGGTGCTGATCGGCTATGATGAGGAAAATTATTATTTCAACGACCCTTACCGCTACGGGACACCGACATCCTACCCCAAAAATGTGGTCGATGAACGCTATACCACGATGGGACGCTATTGCGTGATCGTGGAACAGTCAGATGACAAGACGCTGCTGCCGGAGCGGGAACACCTGGATCCGGATCTGACGGAGGAGGATCCGCTCCCTGCTCCTGCGGTGCAGGAAACAACGGAAATGGCCTCTGCGGGTGCCGGCGGCGCTTGACAAAAACGGTTAGCTGTGGTATACTTAGGTAGAATAACAATGACCAAGGAGGCATCCCATGAGGCAGTCAGGGGGCTATAAAACCAAACAAAAGGAGCAGATCCTGCAATATCTGACCAGTCACGAGGGTGAGCATGTCACGGCACAGGAGCTCTCCCGCCATCTGGAGGATGAGGGAACACCGGTCGGCACGGCAACGATCTACCGCTGTCTCGATCAGCTTGTATCGGAGGGTGTGCTGCGGAAGTATACGCTTGACAGCCGCACCTGTGCGTGCTATGAATATCTCCCGCACGGCGGGGAATGCAGCCGGCATTTTCATCTGAAGTGCCTGCAGTGCGGCAAGCTCTATCATGTGACCTGTGAGCATCTGTGTGAGCTGGAGAGCCATATCCTGGAGCATCACGGCTTCCGGATCGACCAGTCCAAAACGGTGCTGTACGGCGTTTGCGCAGAGTGCAGGGATGCGGAATCAGACTGATATGCAAAAAACTTGCCCGGAGCATTCCAGGCAAGTTCTCTTTTATGGTGCCGCCGGGGGCGGATAGATGCGTACCGGTGCATCATCCGTGCTGTCCTGGACGGGGGGCGCTGGATGCGGCCGGTAGATCCTGGTGGGCGGTTCAGGCTTCTGCATAGCTGCCTCCTTTACAGATAGGGCGTGATGCGGGCGAGGTATTCCTGCTCATGGGCGAGGATCTTTTCGCCCTGCTCGTGCAGGTCATCCGGGATGTTCGGGTTGTGGTTGAGCACCTGCCGGAGCTGCACCATGCCCATGTTGGTGCCCTCGACCATGAGCTTGGCGGCGGCTTCGGTCGTCATGCCGAGCCTTGCTTTCATGCGGATCATGAGGTCGCTCCAGTAACGGGCTGCCTTGCCGCTTTCCATCGGTTCCAGCCAGATCTCTGCCATCTGGCGGCGGATGCTTTTCTTTTGCTGCTCATAATACGTGCGCTGGGCAAAGAGCTCCCGGCGCAGCTTCATGTCCTCTACCTCCGGCAGAAGACTGGAAATGCCGGAGGCGCCGACGGCTGCATTTTTATAGAAACCGCTCAGGACATTGGCAACGGGGTTTGCGGTGGTGTGGTCGATCGTTTCCATGCGTATCGCTCCTTTCTTCTGGGTTCTGTCAGTAGTATGGAGCAAAGCGGCCAAAATATACAGAATGAAATGAGACTGGTAATATCATGAAACATTATTTTCGGATCATCGGCTATTGGTTCCTGGCGGAGGTGCTGACGCTGTTTCTCGATCTGACGCTGTCTTTTTCAGGGAGCGTGTTCGTGCGGCTGCTGTGCAGCATCTGCACGGTGGGCATTCTGGCCGGACTGATGGCGCAGGGCGGCTATGCGGCGGCGCTTGCGGATCGAAAAATACAGCCGCCGGCGGTGCGGCCGGTGCTGCTCGGATTGACGGGCTCGGCGGTGCCATGCGTGCTCTGGGGCATGCTGTGGGCTGCACGGAGCGGGATGCTCGACGATGGCTTTTACAGGCTCTACAAGCTGCTGTGTGCGCCGTTTCTGAGCGTGTGCAATCTGATCTCGGCGGATGTTTCGGCGGGAAGCGTGCCTGTCTGGGGCATGGCGGTGCTGGGGATCCTGAGCCTGATGCCGTGCGCTGCAGTGTGCTGCGCCTATTGGATCACCAGACACCGGGCGCAGTGAACTGACGATCGCAGGCTTCTCCCCTGTTCCCGCTGTTCGTTACAGCAATGAATCTATTGTTAGCATATGAAAATCCCTCTCCTGTTATGGAGGGGGATTCAGTCTGTCAAAAAACATTCATGAAAGCGTGAAGCGAACTCAAAAGTTTTTGGTCCAGCTTTTTTCAAAAAGCTGGTCAGGTCCAGGGCTGAAAGCCCTGGTCGCCGTCCGCAGACGGCGAAATCCCCCATGCTGCGCTTTTTTCAGGGGTGAATTTCCAAAACAGTCCGGTGGACTGTTTTGGAAAGAGGGGCACTTTTTTGCAAAAAAGTGCTCCCTTCTTTCGCCCTGCATTACTTTTCCTGCCGCCTGAAGGCGGCAAATACGGACTTTACCGACAAGCTAAGGCTGCCGTATCCATCTCCGGATACGGCAGCCTTTTCGCTGCATGGTGCAGGGTTCAGTCCTCCTGCTTTCCCTCCCTGTCCATCATCTCCTCAAGATCGTGCGAGATCATGGCGAGGGAAACGGCAAGGTTCTCATTATGTACAATGATCGGCTCCGGCACTTCGAGATGCGCCGTGGAGAAATTCCAGATCGCCAGGATCCCGTTTTTCAGCATGAGATCGCAGAGCGCCTGCGCATGCTCCGGGCTGGTGGTCAGGATGCCGATGTGCGCACCAAGCTTAGGACAGACATCCGGCAGCTCCCGGATGTCGTGGATCTGCACATCGCCGATCCGCCGGCCGATCTTCATCGGGTCATTGTCGAACGCCGCTGCGATCCGCATGCCGCACTCTCCGAACCCCTTGAACGAGAGCAGCGCTCCGCCGAGCCTGCCCACGCCGATCAAAATCGCATCCTTCGTGTTCCGGTAGCCGAGGAATTCTTCGAGATCCGCGATCAGCTCCTTCACGGAATAGCCCATTTTCGGCCGTCCGCCGCCGCTGCTCGCCGCCGAAAGATCCTTGCGCACCTGCACTTCATTCAGACCGAGCGCCGCTGCGACCGCCGTTGCGGAGATCGTGCGGGTGGATGCGGGAAGCGTTTTGAGATAGCTCAGATAGACCGGCAGCCGCCGGAGACTGGGCTTGGAGATGTTTGATTTATCCATGGAGATGCCTCCTTATGTAATACGAATTTCACATCAGGCGATTGAGATACGGTATCAGATCACAGCGCATAGACCCGCAGCTCGCAGTTTCCCATAAAGAAATGCATGAAGCGGTCGAGCGTCATATCATAAAAATAGCTGTCGATCACCCGGCAGATGCCGCCGTGACAGACCAGCAGGACATTATCCTCCGGGTAGAGCGCTTTCACATCGTCGATGACATTGTAGGCACGCTGCACGATCTGGAACACGGATTCCCCGCCGGGCATTTTGCAGCCCCAGGCAGCCTTGGCCTCGGAAAAGCCCGGTGTCCTGCGGTCTTGTCCCTCGAATGTCCCGTAATCCCACTCCCGCAGGCGCTCGTCCGTCTGCACCGGAACGCCGATGCGGCGGGAAACTGCCTGCGCCGTCATCTGCGCACGCTGCATGGGAGAGGCGATGATGCGGCTGATGTCACCCGCTGCGGCGCATTGCTCCGCAAGCTGTTCTGCCTGCTGCAGCCCTGCAGGTGCAAGGGCAATATCGGTGATGCCGCTGATCTTCTCCGCAGCGTTCCATTCCGTCTCGCCGTGACGGGTGACATAGAGCTTCATACACTACCTCCAGAATAAGGTCAGATACCGGATCACGCCATAGACAGCCGCCGCCGTGCATCCGTAGAGGATCACGGGGCCTGCGATGGTGAAGATCTTCGTGCCGATGCCCAGGACAAAGCCTTCTGTCCTGGCTTCGATGGCAGCCGATGTGACGGCATTTGCAAAGCCTGTGATCGGCACGAGCGTCCCGGCACCGGCATGGCGGGCGAGCCGTTCATACAGCCCGAAGCCCGTGAGCACGGCGCTGCAGGCGACCAGCGTCACGGATGTCCATGCGGATGCGGCATCCTGCGGCAGACCAAGCTGCAGAAAGCCCGTGAGCAGAAGCTGCCCGGCCGCACAGATCAGACCGCCCGTCAGGAATGCCATCGTGATGTTGACACCGGACCGGGAACGTGGTTCCGCCTTTGCCGTCATGGCCTGATAGATCGCAGGGGTCACTTTCATACTGCATCGCTCCTTTGCATTTTCTGAAAGTATGCCCTGCTTCTTGCGCATTATGCACAAAGTTTTGTGAAATCTCTGCAAAAATCTTGCCAATTCACTTTTTTTGTGCTATGATATTAGTATAGCACATTTTAGAAAAAGATGCAAGGGGTTTAGGGACGTATCAAAACAGAAACGGAGGAAAGACGATGAAAATTCTGGTCGTAGAAGATGAAGCAGCGCTCGCCGATGCCCTCAGCGAGATCCTGAAGCGCAACAAATACGCCGTGGACACCGTCTATGACGGCGAGGACGGCCTTGCCTACGGGATGACGGACATCTATGACTGCATCATCCTGGACATCATGCTCCCGAAAATGAACGGCCTCGATGTTGTCAGAACGCTCCGCAAGCAGCACATCAGCACGCCCGTG
>CAMNDR010000089.1 GCA_946535685.1 uncultured Clostridia bacterium
GCTGGCACCATCCACGCCGCGGATCGGCTCGCCGCCGTTGACGGATGCGGGGAAGGCACTGTATACGACCTCCCGGTCATAGGCCTTCGATTCCTGCACAGGGGGCAGCCCCGCACAGAACAGGACGGCAGCAGTCAGAACCGCTGCAACGGATCGGAACAGTTTCATACAGATTCCTCCTTTTTGTCAGTAGCCATATTGCCGGTGCGGCAAAAGCCGCGAAATTTCCGGAAAGCAGATTTTTGTATCTGTTTTGATTTAGACACAGAGAGTTCATATTTATAGCATACACGAATTTCCCGGCAAAATCAATGACAAATTCAAGCCCATATGTTGCATATCATTTCTTTTTTGGGTTTGCGGCACGGAT
Source organism: uncultured Clostridia bacterium (assembly GCA_946535685.1). Lineage (GTDB taxonomy): Bacteria > Bacillota > Clostridia > Oscillospirales > Ruminococcaceae > UBA3855. The sequence continues at coordinate 371 of CAMNDR010000089.1, forward strand.
CATCTTTCTGTTCAATAGGCTTGCTTTTTCAGGAATAATGGTGTATAATAAGACCGATGCCGAATGCAGCGTAGGCAGAAGGGGTGTGACAGGCATGTATTATGCAACGATCGGAGCGTTGGCGATTCTCATTCTCCTGATTGAAAACAATGAAATTCTGTTCCGGCCCGGCAAGGCGATGCGTCAGCCGGTCTGGACGGATTACCGGCGCTTTCTGGTGACGGTGCTGGTGTACTATATTACCGATGTCCTGTGGGGCATCATTGAAAGCATGAAGCTGGCAGTCATGCTGTATCTGGACACGACGCTGTATTTCCTGGCCATGGCGTGCGGCGTGCTGTTCTGGACACAGTTCGTGGTCAGCTACCTTGGCGAGAAAAACCGGTACGGGCGGTTCCTTCTGTATGCGGGGCGGATCTTTGCCGTGACGGAAATGGCGCTGGTCGGGCTGAATTTGTTTACACCGATCCTGTTTTCGGTGGATGCCCAGTGCGTGTACCGTGCCAATCCGTTCCGGTATGTGATGCTGAGCGTACAGATTCTGCTGCTGATCCTGAGTGCGCTTCAGGCATTCCTGTCGATCGCAAGGGGCAGGACGGCTGCGAAAAACCGCTATCTGGCGATCGCACTTTTCGGCATCATCATGGCGGTATTCCTGATGATCCAGCTCTGGCATCCGTATCTGCCGCTGTATTCCGTGGCATATATGCTCGGAACCTGTCTGCTTCACACCTTTGTTGTCAACAATGAAAAGGAGGAGTACAAGGCAGAGCTTGAACAGGCTGTGCAGCGCGAGAAGGAGCAGTACCAGGAGCTTATCAATGCCCGTGTGCTTGCCTACAAGGATGCCCTGACCGGCGTCAAGACGAAGCTGGCGTATCTGGAGCATGAAGCCCGATGGGACAGCGCCATTGAGCGGAAGGATGCGGTGTTTGCCATTGCCGTATTCGATGTCAACGGGCTCAAGGAGGTCAATGATACCCAGGGTCATGAAGCTGGTGACCGGTTCATTATCACGGCCTGCCGGATGATCTGCAAGCAGTTCCAGCACTCGCCGGTATTCCGGATCGGCGGCGATGAATTTGTCGCGATCCTCGAAGGCGAGGACTATGACAGCCGGGAGGCGCTGTTTTGCGGCTTTGACCGGATGATGGAGGAGCCGGCGCCGGGACAGCCGGTCATTGCCATGGGCGCAACGGATTTTGATTCCAAGCACGACCGCGCCTTTCACGATGTATTCATCCGCGCCGACAAGCAGATGTACGACCGCAAACATGCCCTCAAATGCACCAGATAACAGACCCCCTCCCCGCAAACGGGAGGGGGCGCTTGTTCCGGTTGAAAACTAATTTTCATTTCTATGCAACTGTCCGCGCATTTTGAGGGTATTATAAGCAGATGCGGGCTCCGATCCCGCCGGATGACATATAGCCATTCCCATTATGCTTTTATCTTTTTGAAAAGGACAAATAAACAGCCAGAACGATACACCAACTGCTCTTCCGCAAGCAGTTGGTGAATTTTGATTTCTCAATGACAGCTACAAAAGAAGGAGATTGCTGCTCTGTTTCAGAATCAAATTGACATTTTTAAGCAGATGGATTATAATAGAAACAGAATAACCGCACGCGAAGGAGGGAACTACATGGATCCGACACTGTACACCAAGGCGTTGACGATCATCCGTGCCCTGTACGGCGAAGATGCCACGTTCCGTGAGGGACAGTACGAAGCCATCGAAGCGACGCTCACACACCACAGGACGCTGGTCGTGCAGAAAACAGGCTGGGGAAAGAGCCTGGTGTATTTTGTCTGTACAAAGCTCCTGCGTGACCAGGGGCATGGTGTGACGATGGTCGTCAGCCCGCTGCTCGTCCTGATGGAGAATCAGCTTGCGGCGGCGACGGCACTCGGCCTTCGCTGCGCTGTGCTGAACAGCACCACAAAAGATGTACGGCAGGAGCAGCTCGATGCGATGCGTGCAGGCGAGCTGGATCTGGTACTGATCACGCCGGAGACGCTGTTTTCAGATGAGGTGCAGACGGCACTGTCTTCTGTTCCGATCGGACTGTTTGTCATTGATGAAGCACATTGTATCTCGGACTGGGGACACGACTTCCGGCTCGAATATACCCGCCTGAACCGCATTATCCGGAGAATGCCCCAAACCGTCCCCGTACTCGGCACCACCGCCACTGCCAATGACCGTGTGATCGCCGATCTCAAACAGCAATTGGGGGACGATGTGTTTGTCTCCCGCGGCGAACTGATGCGGCGTTCGCTCTCCATCCAGATCCTGCCCTTGTCCACGCCGACAGAGCGGTATGCCTGGATCCTGGAGAATGTCCCGAAGCTCCCCGGGAGCGGCATCATCTACTGCCTGACACAGCGGGACTGTGACTATCTCGCGGGCTTTCTGCAAAAGAACGGCATTCATGCGGCCGCCTATCATTCCGGTCTGGAGCAGGCTGAAACCAATGATGCGGAACAGCGTCTGCGGGAGAATCAGATCAAGGTGCTCGTTGCGACCGTCAAGCTCGGCATGGGGTATGACAAGGGCGATATTTCCTTCGTCATCCACTACCAGCAGCCATCCAACATTGTCGCCTACTATCAGCAGATCGGACGTGCCGGCAGAAATATCGACAGGGCGTATACGTTCCTGATGTGCGGCGAGGAGGATCGGACGATACAGGAATACTTCATTGAGACGGCATTCCCCTCCGAGCAGGAGGCAAAAGCAGTTTATGACGCGGTCTTATCCCATGCAGAGGAAGGAATCACCGGGCGAGCCGTCGAAGGGCTCGTCAACATCCGTAAGACGCGTGTGGACAAGGCACTCATGTTCCTGCGCAATGAGGAGATCATCGTCAAAGACGGTGTGCGCTACTATCCCACCCTGCATCCGTTCCGCTACGACCGGGAACACTACGACGCCATTACGGCTGTACGCCGGCGGGAGCAGCAGCAAATGCAGGAGCTGACGCAGACGCCGGGATGTCTGAGCCGCTTTGTGGTCAATTGTCTGGATGACACGACAGCCGGGGACTGCGGGATCTGCCGGAATTGCCTTGGTTATCCGGAATTTCCGGAGCAACCGGGCATGAATGCACTTCACGCAGCACAAGCTTATCTCGAACGGCTGATCCTGCCAATCGAACCGCGGAAACAATTTCCCTCTAACAGCTTTACAGGAAGCAATAAGATCCCTGTACCGAACCACGAGGGGCTCTGCCTGTCCAAATACGGCGATCCCGGCTACGGGACGCTCGTCAAGCAGGGTAAATACGGAACATCGCCCGGATTCTGTGAAGAGCTGCTCGGAAAGTCTGCGGCGGTGCTGCAAGCTGTCGTGCAGGAACACCAAATTACAGCATTGACCTGCGTACCGTCATTACGCAGCACGATCGTCGCTGATTTTGCAGAAGCACTGGCGCAGCGGCTTAGGCTGCCTTTTGTGCAGCTCCTTGAAAAGTCTGGTGCCAGGCAGCAGAAGGACATGGAGAACAGCTATCATCAGTGCCGGAATGCATGGGAATCGTTTGCCTGTATTCCAGACATTCCGATGCCGGATCGGGTCATTCTGGTGGATGACATCGTGGATTCACGGTGGACGATGACGGTCTGCGGCTATCTGCTCACACAGGCGGGCTGTGAGCTGGTATTTCCGTTTGCACTGGCAGACAGCTCGGAGAAGAAGGGGAGAGACACATGAATCAGAATGCAGAGATCATTTTCCTGCTGTGCAGCCATTTGCTCGCGGATGTCGGCTGTAAGCCGCTGGAGCCCTCGGAATGGTCGCGGCTTGCCGATCAATTGATGCAGGCAGGCCTTGAGCCGAAAGAGCTGCCCGATCTGTCAGACAGCGCATTCGGGGAGCTTGCCATCGGAGCTGAGGAGACACGCCGCATCCGGCAGCTTCTCGGGCGGGGTGCAAATCTGACATTTGAACTGGAAAAATACCAGAGTATGGGTATCTCGGTCGTCACCCGCGCGGATGCCGCCTATCCCAGAATGCTAAAGGCAAGGCTTGGCAAAAGCTGTCCGCCGCTGTTTTACTATGCAGGGGATCTGACGCTTGCCGGGAAGCAGAGCGTCGGATTTGTCGGCTCCCGGAATGTCGATGAGAACGATCAGAGGTTCACAGAGCAGACGGTCTCGAAGGTCAATGCGCGTGGGTATGCGGTCGTTTCAGGCGGTGCAAAGGGCGTGGATACGATCGCCGGTGACACTGCCCTCCGGAACGGCAGCGCGGTCATTTCGTATCTTGCCGATTCGATGGTCAGGCGCATCCGCAGCCGGGAGACCATTACGGCGATCCAGCGCGGGCAGCTCCTGCTGCTCTCTGCGGTCAAACCGGACCTGGGCTTCACGGCCGCTTCTGCGATGATGCGCAACCGCTATATCTATGCACAATCTGTCGGAACCGTGGCGGTGCGGGCAGATTACAAAAAAGGCGGCACCTGGAACGGCGCAACAGACTGCATCAGGCACGGGATCACCCCGGTATTCTGCTGGGATCACCCGGAATACCGCGGCAATCAGGAGCTCATCAAGCTCGGCGCGATCCCTATTGGCGCAGATTGGGACGGCGACGTGACAAAGCTCCCGGAAAAGCCGGAGGAGCCGATACAGCTAACGCTGCTTTGATCGGTGTGCCCGATCGCATTCCTTCAAAACAGATTTGACAACCGTGAAAAACCATCATCCGAAGGGAGACTTGTCATGAAACCATTTCCCAGAATGTACGCCGAACGCACCCTGACACGCATGTACCGCAAGCTGAACTGGAACGATGCACAGCTTGGCAGGTATCGGCAGATCTTTGACGCCGCTGCAAACCTGTACGGCATCATCACACTGCGGGATCTGCTGGCGCTCCTGCACCGGATGGGCGAGACTGTCACGGAGGAGGACTTCCTTGCCTTTGCCGAGATCATGCGGCATGAGGAGCATTGCTATGATATCCTGGCCGAGGACGAGA
>CAMNDR010000090.1 GCA_946535685.1 uncultured Clostridia bacterium
ATAAGATCTCAGCACCGACCTCGTGGTATCTGGTACCGGTGTACTGGGTGCGGGAATGGCTTGGGATCTGCCATATGTATATTTTCGGATGAAGTGAGCAGCCGCTTTGATGCGGCTGCTTTTTCATGGAGTCAGCAGCATGCTAAGGCGTGTTGCCCTAACAGAAACCATCCCGCTTCCGGTCACCGGAGGCGGGATGGCTTTTTGCTATACCTGGATATCAAGCGTAGTGCGGTAGCGGTTCTTGCGGGCGGTGCGGCGTTCCTGGATGAAACGCTCCAGACGGCGGTAGCCCTTCCAGAGCATCGCCAGACCAAAGAGCACCGGCCATACCAGCAGCAGGATCTCGCCCCACAGCAGGATGCCGAGCGTGAAGCTGCACAGCCTTGCGGCATTTTCCCAGTAGGGATAGGACATGCTGTACGGGATGATGACCATGTCCGGGAGGTGTGTTGCTGTCTTCCAGCGGCTGGAGAGTGAGAAGCGCCCTGTGTTCTGCACGATCTGCAGACCCGGCTGCTCCTCTCCGCCGACCGCATCCGTGACGGTCTTGACGGTAAAGCCCCGCACCAGTTCCGGCATCACAAGCTCATAGCAGGTGATGTCATTGCCGGCATCGTACTCTCCGGCTTCCTCACTGCCGCCTTTCAGTGCATTCCAGAGTGCATAGGGCATGAACGCTCTGGGCGTTGTACCGGCAGTTTTCCGGGAGGCACTGTCCTGCTCAAGCCGGACAACACCGGCCACGAGCACATCCTTTTCATTGATCCGGACGGTCATGCCGCTGACATTGTTGGAACCGAAAAGCTGCCATGCAAGTACCTCGTCGATCACGATGCGATCCTGCATCAGGTCGTTTCTGCCGAAGTACACGCCGTCGAGGAGCTGCAGCGGGTGCATCGTGAAGAAATCCCCGCCGACGGCTGTGATCTCTGCGGTGATCGTGCCGCGTTTTTTGCCCTTGATCTGGAGCTGACCGGCATCCGTGCTGTAGGTATCGTACCAGAGACGGGGGCCGTTCTTCTCCTGTTCGAGGGCAGCTTTTTTCAGCTCAGCCTGTACGGCCTCTTCGATCATTTCCACTGTGCCGTCCGTGAAAAGGGACTTGGAATCGACAAAGATGCTGACCTGTGCCGCATCGCCGGCATCTGACCAGCGCTCGGCGGCAAACTGGCTCTGCTGGCTCTCGGCGATGATTTTGCTGATGATCGCCAATATGCCGAAGAGGAGCAGCGGGAGCAGAACAGAAATGCCAAGCACGATCTGTTTCTTACGGATCTTCATGCTCACTCCTCCATCCGCACCTGATTGCCCGGCTTGATGGGCTTTTCAGCGGTCGTGATGACAAAATCGGAGTAGTTGATGTCGCCCTGCACGGCACTGTTGACCTCATCGGATGCAAGTACCGTCACATCGGCTCTGGAAGCATAGTAGCGGTTGCCGAGGGGCGTGCTCTTGGTCTGGACAACGAGGACAAACTTGCCGTCATTGTCCTCCTGGATCGCACTGGACGGGACGACGCAGTCATAATTCTGGCTGGAGCAGGGGATGGACAGCGCCAGCATCTGGCCGGGTGTCACATCGCTGCCGGTAATCTCGAAGGTCAGAACCCTGTCGGTGCCGGAGGGGTTGGTGGTATCCGCCTTGTTGGTCAGGAGCGTGGCGGTGATGTCGCTGTAGTAGTTGTTGGTGATCTCTGCCTTCACGCCGGGCTTGACCCTGCGGGACTGCTCGGCGGTGACGGTGAACTGCAGCGTATAGCCGGCGCCTGTCAGCATGATCGTGCAGAGGGACGAGCCATCCATGACCTCATCACCGGCTGCATAATTGACAGCGCTGACAACGCCGTCATTCTTGCTGGTGACATTCACGGTGCCGGAATCCTTTTTCAGCTTGTCCACAGCTTCCCGCTGCTGTTCAAGCGACTTGCGCTGGCTCTCAAGGTCGAGATCGGCGATCTGTGCGGCGAGGGCGTCGTCCTTCTTGGTCTTGGCGAGCGTCATGATGAGCGACTGGAGCGTCCGCTCCTTGGTGGTGACATCTGCTTCGAGCAGGGAAATGTCCTGCGCCTCGCCCTGTGTTTCATAGGCAGAGACGGTCGCACTGGCATCATCGAGCTCACGCTGCACGGAATTGATCTCCTGCTGGATGGCACCGGTAACAGAACCGAGTGCATCATTCATGGCGCTGCGGGCGCTTTCGAGGGCAGCATTTGCCTGATCGAGCGCATTCTGTGCGTCCCGGACGGCCTGCTCCTTGGTCTGGATGTCGGCAAGCTGCGATCTGGCAGCTTCCGCATCCTCACGGGCATATTTTGCCGCGGACTGTGCATCCTCCATGGCACGCTTCAGTGCAAGATCGCCGCCGCTTGCATCATAATCGGCCTTGGCACGCTCTGCGGTGGTTTCTGCAGTAACTGCGGCACGCTCAAGCGCTGTGACAGTCGCCTGCTGTTCGGCAGAGGAAACTGTAACGGCTGCGGTGCGGGCATCAAGCTGCGCCTGTGCGGCTTCACGGTCAGCGGATGCCGCATCGAATGCCGTCTTGGCAGCGGTGATCCCGGAAAGGTAGGATGCCGGGATTTCGGCGGTATTGCCTTCCTCGGCAGAGGAGAGATAGGTTCTGAGGGTGGTGAGCTTTTCGGTCGCATCCGTCACTTTTTTGGAAGCCTGGCGGTAGGCGCTTTCGGAGATGCCGGTGCCGCTCTGGCGTCTGGCATCGGCGAGCTTGCGGGTGGCAGTCTGCAGATCCTCACGGGCTTCTGCGATCTCCTGGTTCTTTTCTGCATAATCCGGCGCAGCGGTCAGAAGCGCCTTCTGGTAGGCGAGCTCTGCGGCTTCAAGCTCTTGCTGGGCGGTCTTATAGGCTTCATCATCACCGGAGGATTCCAGCACGAAGAGCGTATCGCCTGTCTTGACTTCATCGCCGACCTTTACGCCGACGCTGGCAACGGTGCGGTTGCCCTCGGCCTTGACCTCATAATTCTGGTTGGCATTCACAATGCCGGAGCCGCGGACTTTTTCGTTGATCTGACCATAGCCTGCATACTGCGCCGAAACGGTCGGAAGGCTGTGGTTCATGATGGTATTGGAGAAGAATGTCAGGAGCAGCAAAATCGCCAGAAAAATGATGAGGATGGTCTTGATGCGCTCCCGTCTTTTCACACTCGGATTCTTTTCTTCCATTGTAATTCCTCCTGATTCATGTTGGGGGCTTATCCCTTGACGCCGCCCGAATAGGTGATGCCCTCTACCAGATATTCCTCACCATAGAGGAACAGCAGCAGGGCAGGGATCATATACACAACTGCAACTGCGAAGGCAAGCCCGACATCGCCGGTGTTGATCTGGGAGAGAAAGACCGACAGCGGGTATTGTGCTTCGTCCTTGAGCAGAATCAGCGGCTGCTCGACCATGTTCCAGTAGTCGATAAAGACGAGCAGCCCGACCGAGAGCATGGCGCTCCGGCACAGCGGCAGGCAGATCTGGAAAAAGACCTGGATCTCGCTGGCGCCGTCCAGTCTTGCCGCTTCAAAATAGGCCTTCGGGATGCGGCGCATGACCTTGGTCAGCAGATAGACGGAGAACGGCGAGAAGATGCCCGGCAGGATGATCGCCCACCGTGTCCCCAGGATCCCGATCCAGTCCGAAACAAGGTAGTTCGGGACAAGCGTGACCTGATAGGGCATGAGCATCAGGATGATGTAGGAGAAGAAGATGATCTCCCGGATGCGTCCCCGGTAGCGGGAGAAGCCATAGGCTGTCACCGCCGCAAGGAGCACCTGAAACACGGTGATCGGCACGACGAGGATCACGGAATTCCAGAATTTCAGCAGATAATCCGGGCTTTTGAACAGCACGGAGGCGTACTGCTGGAGACTGACCTTGTCGGGAATGAATTTGAGGTTCAGATCCTCGGAGATGTAGGCTTTCTTGTCTGCGGCGGCATTGTCGATCATGGCGCCGTAATTGGCAGTGATCTCCTTCTCGGTCATGAAGGAATTGGTGATCGTGAGCACGGTCGGCAGGATGAACAGGACCGCTGCGATCAGCGCCAGCACAAAGAGCAGAGCCGTGAGAAAATGCTTTCTGAAAATACGTTTGATACGCTGCATCATTCTTCCACATCCTCCCCGAATTTGCGCTCGACCAGAAAGAGGATGCCAATGATGATGATCATCACGATGGCCAGCAGCACGGCGGCGCTGGACAGCTTCTGGTAATCGAGGGAGTTGAAGGTGTTGTTCATGAAGTGCTGCAGCAGGTACATGCTCTCAAACGGATAATCACCGGTGAGCAGGTAGACCTCACGGAACATCTTGAACGAGCTGATGATCGACAGGATCGTCACGAAGAGAATGGTCGGCGAGAGGTAGCGCAGCTTGATGTGCAGGAAGGTATAGAAACTGCTGGCGCCCTCAAGCTGTGCGACTTCGATGATATCCTGCGGGATGCCGGCAATGGCGGACATGAAGAGGATCATGTTATAGCCGAGGGTCTTCCAGAGGAACATGACGGTCAGCACCCCATAGCTCCAATTGGTCTTGAGCCAGTCCACCGGTTCCATGCCGAAGAGCTCTGTGATCTGGTTGAGCGTGCCGTGGTTATGAAAGATGACCTGCCACACGAGCACGACCGAAGCGATCGGCACCATCAGCGGGCACAGGAAGCAGGAGCGCAGCCAGCTTTTGCCGGGGATCTTTGAATTGAGCGCAAACGCCATCCAGAGCGAGAGCACCACGGACAGCGGCACGGCGATCACCGAGAAGATGAGTGTGTTTCGCGTCGCCCGCAGAAATGCGGCATTCTGGAAGAGCTTGATGAAATTGTCGATGCCGACAAAATTGGCGAAGATCGGGTTGTCCAGCACCGAATAGTAAATGACCACGCAGAACGGCACGATGAAGAAGATCAGCACACCGATCAGGCTTGGCAGCAGCCAGCTCCAGCTCAGGGCGCCTTCCCGGAGCCGTTTTCGCAGTTTGTTCTTGTTGACGGGCAAGGTATCCACTTCCTTTGTTTAACTGTATTATTTATAATAGCACAGTTAGGTTAATTTGTCAAGGGGATGCATGAAAATTCCACCAGATTCCATACTATAAGACACTTCACAAGGGCAAAAACTGACACTTTTTTGAACGGTTTTTTGAAAATCAGCAGGTTGCACAAGAATGCATCGTATAAACCCTGCTATTTTGACGAATCGATATCCGAATCCGGCCATGGGATCCCTTCCCGGATACATGCTTCATAGAGCTGTTCCATTGCCTGCCGGATGGCAGCGAGCCGGCGTTCGTGCTCTTCCGGCGGCAGGATCGGGCGGCGCACGGTGATCTGCACGCCCTGTTCC
>CAMNDR010000091.1 GCA_946535685.1 uncultured Clostridia bacterium
ATGCGGATAGCTGTATTGAAGAAGCTGTAATAGCCGTTGCCGGACTTGAACACCTTGTTGTTGACCGCCGGATAGAAGCTGTCGCCCTGCTCCGTCAGATAGCTTGTCAGCCGGTTGAAGGCGCTGCTGCCGCCGAGCGTGCCGGAGGGCGCAGCCTTGTTGTCCACCTTGCCGGAAATGCCCTCGCTTGTCCAGTTGTTGTAGACGACGACCATCTTGTCTACGCCGCCCTCATGCAGGCCGGAGACGATCTCCTTTGCCTGGTCAAAGCTGGTCATCGAGGTTCTGACTGTCACAGGAATGCCCAGGATCGAGCGGTTTTTCATGGTGCCGCCGTAGAGATCGAGGTACAGCTCCGTGGTATCAGGCGCCGCCTTGGCCGTGACGCCGCCGTCCCCGAGCAGATAATCCCGGTAGGTTTCCGCGACATCCATGTAGCCTTCCTCCTGCTCTGTCACAAGCGGATAATACCGCACACGGATCTCCTCGGCCTTGATCGGCCCCTGCTCAAAAACCGTCAGCGTGCCGTAATCGCCGGCCATATAGAACGTATCCGAGCCCCGGAGCATGTAGTTGAACGAGCAGACATTATAGCTGCTCAGCGACTGTCCGCTGACACTGGCATTGAGCGTCACATTGCCGTCGCCCTTCTCCACGATGACCGCCATCGCATTGTCCTCCCTGACAATGCCGTACACCGGCATCAGGAGCTTTTCGGTCACAGCAGGCTTGGTTGTCGGCACCATGGTGATGTCCCGGCCATAGACACGGGAGCTGTAGCTCTTGCTGGTCTCCTTGCCGTTGTTGAAGCGGATGAGCGCACCGCAGCCGTCAGGGATAACAAAATAGCCATCCTCCTCCGGGCCGGCCGCACCGAAGCTGCCGAGCAGTGTGAGCTGCGTCGCAGAGATCCCCTGTTCGAGCTTGGTCTCCTTGATGTCGGCAGTTCTGACGCTCACCGCCAGATGATCGTCCTCGATCCGGTAGGAGACCGGGATCGTGATGCCTGCCTTGCTGAAGGCATAGGTCACGGTGATGCCGTCATCGAGCTCCTTGACTGTGATGTCGGACTGGTTCCGGGAGCGCAGATTGGATACACCGCGGCTTCCGGCATCGCCGTAGGTCAGCACCGCCGAGGACTGCAGATCCGTCACGAGCGTGCGTGTCGCACGGGTATCACGGTTCGCCTCCAGCGGGCTCGACCACCAGATATAGCCGTTTTCCTTATTCATCAGACCGATCAGCGCCGTGTCCTCGTCATAGAGCATCTGCAGCTTGTCATTTTCCGCACCTTCCCGGACGCAGTAATACACCTGGTCGAGCTTCTCGCTCAGCAGTGCACGATACTGCTTGTCTGCGGAGAGAAATTCGGTCTTTTTGTCCGTGGTGCTGCCCTTTTTCAGGCTTGCACGGATCTCCTTGTAGTCGGTGCTGTAGAGTTCGAGCGTCTCCCTGTCCTTTGTCAGGAACAGATACTCGCTGTCGAGCGTGGAGACACGGAAGCGGATGCGATTGACCTTGTTCTTGTCCGCATTCAGGAACACCAGAAAATGCCCTGCATCACTGAAATAGACGACCTCCTCCTTGCTCTTTTCGATCTGTTCGAGCTCTGCGGCCATCTTGTGCGTTTCGGTGTCGATCAGCGCCAGCTCCACGGGCTTGAGGTGCTTCTCGATCTCCTTTCTGGCATCCTTTGCCGCATCCTCATCGGGGTACATCTTCGCTGTATCTGCCTCGATGCGGTCCTTGTAGTCGTCCGGCCGGAGATAGACCGCATAGCCGTCACACTCTCCCACCAGATCGAGATACTGCTCGACCTCCTCCACGGAGCACATGAATTCTTCCGCTTCCTCCTCGACGGAGATCGTCTCCTGCGCCTCCTCTGCGCCATCCTCTGCGGTCTCCTCTGCAGCCGTTTCCTCTGCAGGCGCCGCTTCCTCCTCGCCGTCCGCCATCACCGGAAATCCCGGCACGAGCAGCGCCGCTGCCGTCAGGCATGCAAGGAGCATTTTCATCTTCTTCATCTTCATTCGATCACCGCCTTACACCTTCAGCCGATATGCTGCCTCTGTATAGAGTGAGTAGAAGAATACATAGACCTGCTGGAACAGAGACAGCAGCAGCACCAGCAGAAACAGCATGATCATCATTGCCACGACTGTCAGTGCGATCGCCACGAATGTTTTAATGACGGAATACTGATGCACCGACTTGATCGCCGAGAAGATCAGCACACCGCTCCAGAGCAGCCCGATCCAGTACACCGCACTGATGAACACCATCTCATCCCGGATCAGGAAATGTGACAGCAGCACCTCAATATAGATGCTGGCGATATACGGGATCAGCGCATAGGCGCTGTAGATGTAGATATTGCGCATCGTTCCCTCGCCGTCGAGCAGCGTACACACCGACCAGTTTCCCACGACCCATGTCAGGAAGATCACGATCGTCTGCACGATGAACGGGATGACGTTGAACATTTTGTCATTTGTGGTATAGAACTGGAAGCCATAGAGCCGCTCATAGAAGATGGCGGCCACAAACCACAGCAGCACGATGCCTGTGGCGATCTTCATGGAACCCGCCTTCTTCCAGCGCATATCCTCGAAGCCTTCCATCGGATGGGTGACAGCATGCCTGACCCATTGCCGGTTGGTTAGATCCATCATGGTCTGTCACTCCTCCTCTCTTGGTGCCGCCTTCGTCAGATCATACTCTGCATTCGGCTTGTGATGCTTCTTCACATACCAGCTCAGCACAAGGATACCCGCAATGATCAGCACAATGCCGATCACGAGCTGTGTCATATGTTCGCTGAGCCATTCCTGCCGGTAGCCCTCAAATGCCCGGTTGTAGCGGTAGGGCGAATCGGCGAGCTTGGCATACTTCATCGAATCCTTGTAATTGCCCTGCACGAGATAGGCTGCCGAGATGCCGAGGAAGGCACGGCGGTAGTTGCCGTCATACTGCAGCACCCTGAACCACGGATCAAGCGCTTCCTCATAATAGCCATCATTATACAGCACCGTCGCCTCATGGACGATCGAGCCGAAATCCGTTTCCTCGAACACGGTCACGGTATTTTTCCGGGCATCGAGCACCAGGATCTCCGTGCCGCAGGATTCCACCGCAGAGACCTCCGTGAAGCCGCCGAGCTGCTCGGACGTGCTGCCGAAGATGAACAGCAGATTGCCCTCCTCATCGTACTGGAACACCCGCCCGGTCGTGAGGTCAAGGCAGTTGATATTGCCGTCATCCGAGATCTCAATGTCGCAGATCATGGACTGGTAATTCTTGCTCGTGTTGGCATCCCAGACCGACTGGATATCGCCCCAGGATGTGTCCAGGCTCGCAAACAGGTTGTTTCCCGCCGGATTGAGCTTCTTGACGGTATCCTTCTTCTGTGAGGTGGACTGGGTGCAGGTGTAGATGAAACCCTCATCGTCGAGATCAAAATTCGTGATGCCGGTCGGCACCGTTCTTGCCTGGCGGGAGCGCATCTCATCGGTCGAGATCAGCTTCCAGAAATAATTGGTGATGACCTGGGAGGTCGCTTCCACGGTATTGGCGCCGTAGTAGCCCTTGAAATTTCCCTCGGCATCGAACATTGCTGCACCGGTCGTGATATTGCCGAGCACAATGTAGATATTCCCCGCCTTGTCCGCAATGACCTTCTGCGGGAGAAACGTCAGCTCAGAGGCAAACAGCTCCGATTCGGGCTTTGTGACCTCAAGCTGCACGTTCCCGTCCGCATCGGTGACGAGTACACGGGAATTGCTGTAGTCGGCGATATAGATCAGCCCGGATTCCGGAGAAACATAAATGCCCTCCGGCGCTTTGAGCTTCGTTCTGGAGCCGTCCGGCATGGTGAATTCCTCCATCACCCGGATGACCTTCGTGACACCTGCATCGGTCACAACAATGCGGTTGTTCTTGGTATCGACGATGTAGAGCTGATCCTCGGTATCCCGGAACAGATCGGAAGGCTCCGAAAAATCCCCGATCCCGAGATCATCGCCGCTGACCGAACGGGTCGCCATATAGCCCGCCTGGGACGGGATCGCTTCCTCCCAGCGGTCATAGTTGTACACATCATAGTGCTCATCCGCTGCAGCCGTGAGCCCGGTGAGCATGCTGCCGGCGAGCACAGCGGCACATGCCGCCGCTGCGATGCGCTGGATCTTCTTGTGCATCATGCCACCCCCTTAATCCTTGATGCCGGAGTGCGCCATCGTCTCGATGACGTTCTTCTGGGCAAGCATGAAAATGACGATCGGCGGCACCAGCATGAACACCGCTCCTGCAGATGCCACGCCAAGCCTTGCAAGGCCGGCGCTGCCAGCCTGCGCGATGACGGTCGGGAGGGTTTTCAGCGCTTCATCATAGACAAGCGTACCGCCCTGGATGTTCCAGGCTGCCTGGAAGGCGAAAATGATCATGGTCATGAGCGCCGGCTTCTGGTTCGGCATCACGATCTTCCAGCAGATGGTGAACATGTTCGCACCGTCCACCTTTGCCGCTTCGATCATCGCATCGGGCACCGTGGACATGGACTGCCGCATCAGGAACAGGCACATCGGCGATGCCACGGACGGCAGGATCAGCGCCCAGTAGGTATTGATCATGTGCAGCTTTGCCATGACGATGTACTGCATGATGTAGATGACGTTCGACTGGTAGAGCAGCGAGGTGACGATGACCTTGTTCAGGAAATTGCCGCCCGGCACCTTGCATTTGGCGAGCACGAATGCCGCCATCGACGCAAAGACACACTGCGCCACCGTCACGCAGACCGTGACAAAGACCGAGTTGAACACATAGCGGGAGAACGGCACCCACATCTCGGAGAGCGTCTCGAACATATCCCGGAAATTGTCCAGCGTCGGATCCATGACATAGAGCTTCGGCGGGAAGATGAACAGCTCATGCACCGGCTTGATCGACATGATGAGCGTCAGATAGATCGGGAACAGCATGAACAGGCCGAGGATCAGCAGAAACGCAAAGATCGCAATATTGCCTGCCAGCCGGCTGCCGACCGCCTTGTTGGAGCCCTTGACAGTTTCAATTGTTCTTGCCATGCAAAGGCCTCCTTAATCCATGAAATTGCTCAGCAGCTTGCTGATGAGCTTGTTGCACAGGAGCATCACGACGAACAGGATCATACAGATTGCCGAAGCATAGCCCATTTCATAACGCACCCAGCCGTAGTCATAGGCATGGGTCATGATGGTGTGCGCCTTGTAATCCGTACTCGGAAAGCCCACGAGCGTCTGCGCAACGGTGCCGGCGGTGAAGGAGCCGACGATCTGCATGACCGCCGCAAACATG
>CAMNDR010000092.1 GCA_946535685.1 uncultured Clostridia bacterium
CCATTCCTCCGGCAAAATGGGCTTTGCCGTGGCAAGAGCCGCCATGCTCCGGGGTGCGGACGTAACGCTCGTCTCCGGCCATGCAGATGCCGCACCGCCGCCTTTTGTAAAGCTGGTGCAGACCGGCACGGCGCAGGAGATGTTTGAGGCGGTCACGGCTGCAGCACCGGAGAGCGACATCATCATCAAGGCTGCCGCCGTGGCGGATTATACGCCCGTGACCATAGCCGACAGCAAGATCAAGAAATCCGACGGCGACATGAGCATCCCGCTCAAGCGCACACAGGACATCCTGAAATACCTCGGCGAGCACAAGCGTCCGGGGCAGTTCCTCTGCGGCTTCTCGATGGAAACGGACAATGTGCTCGAAAATTCCCGCAAAAAGCTCGCCTCCAAGCATGCCGACATGATCTGCGCCAATTCCCTGCGCACAGCGGGTGCGGGCTTCGGCACGGATACGAACATCATCACGCTCATCACCGCCGGTACCGACACCGAACTCCCGCTGATGAGCAAGGAGGAAGCCGCCCACCGGATCCTCGATGCGATCCTGCAAAGCGGCAAGCTGGCAAAGGGGATCTGACGCATGAGCATGGCATTTGCGCAGCTCCCCCTGCACTGGCAGCGGGTCTTCACGCTCGAATGGGAATCGCTCTGCAAGGGCAGCAAGGCGATCGCAGCGGTCATCACGGACGGCGAAGGACGCATCCTCTCCGAAGGGCGCAATCTCTGCGGTGAGACATCCATCCCCAATCCCGCCGCAGCACACGCCGAGACCGAAGCTGTGCGGGGGCTGGACACAGTGCTTTATCCCGACAAGCACAGCTACATCCTCTATGCCGGTCTGGAGCCCTGTGTGATGTGCATGGGCACGATCGTGATGGGCGGCATCCGGCATGTGGTGATCGCCGCACGGGATGATTACGGCGGCGGTGTCTGCCTGACGGAACAGAACCCCTTCATCCGCGGAAAGCACCTGGATGTGCGCTTTCTGGATGATGCGCTCGGCGATCTCCAGCGGGCGATGCAGACGCTCCGGGAGCTGCTGTATAATCAGAATATGGAAAAACGGGAGCGGATGTTCCTGGATTTTTCCGTTTACAACAAAGCCGGTGTCGATGCAGCGCTTGCCCTCTTTCAGGAAACGCCCGGTTTCACGCCGGATCACTTCACCCCGCAGACGCTTTGCGATGCGCTGCTGCAGAGGATGGGGACACATTGACGAGCCGCTCCGGAACAGTTCCAGTTATAGCAAAAATCGCTGCCGATGCATTTCCGCAAAGGCAGCGATTTTGTTTTGCATTCTTACAGCAGCGTGATCCCCGCTGCACTGCACTTGTCGATCATTTCCTGCGGCCAGATGGAAGCCTGTACTTCACCGATATGTGCCTTATCCAGCAGCAGCATGCACAGTCTCGACTGACCGATACCGCCGCCGATGGTCAGCGGCAGCGTGCCGTCTGCGATCATCTGGTGGAATTTGTACTGCATCCTGTCCTCAGCACCCAGCTCTGCAAGCTGCGAAGCAAGGGACTTCTCATCCACACGAATGCCCATCGAGCTGATCTCCAGGCCCCGCTGCAGCACCTCATCCCAGAAGAACAGGTCGCCGTTGAGTGCCCAGTCGTCATAGTCCGGGGCACGGCCGTCATGACGCTTGCCGCTTGCGAGCTTGCCGCCGATCTGCCGGATGAACACCGTCCCGTGCTCCTTGCAGATCAGATCCTCACGCTCCTTCGGGGTCTTGTCCGGCCATCTGTCCTCCAGCTCCTGCGTGGTGACAAAGAACACCTCATCGCTCATCGCCGTGCCCAGCACCGGATAGCGCAGGCTCACCTTGCGCTTGGTGTAGAGGATCGCCTTCACGATCGACTTCACCGTCTCCTTCAGGAATTCCTCATTGCGCTGCTCACGGGTGATGACCTTCTCCCAGTCCCACTGATCGACGAAAATCGAGTGAACATTGTCTGTGTCATCGTCCCGGCGGATGGCGTTCATATCGGTATAAATACCCTCACCCGGCCGGTAGCCGTAGCGGTAGAGCGCCATGCGCTTCCACTTGGCAAGGGACTGCACGACCTCAGCTTCCTTGTTGCCGATCTCCTTGATGGTGAATTCCACCTTGCGCTCCACGCCGTTGAGATCATCGTTGATGCCGGAGCCCTTCTCCACGATCAGCGGTGCCGTCACACGATCCAGTGTCAGCGCAAAGCTCAGCGTCTGCTGGAACAGATCCTTGATGTACTTGATCGCATGCTGCGTCTCCCGCAGCGTCAGTGCGGAGGAATAACCCTCCGGCAGGTACAAAGCCTTTGCCATATCCATCATCCTTTCTATCGAAACAAAAATGTTCCGACCGCACATGCATGCAGCCGGAACACCTTTGTTCCATCTATTACATGCTTATCATACACCCAAACGGGGGATTTGTCAACAACCCGGCGGCAATTCTTTGGATTATTAAGCCAGACCCGCCTCAGACTTTCAAAATCACGCTGCAGATCCCCCGCTGCCGAAAGGCAGCACCGCCCGTCAGCGGATCGAGCCGACCGTTCTCGGGAACAGGATCACGTCACGGATGTTCTGCACGCCGGTCACATACATGATCAGGCGCTCAAAGCCCAGACCGAAACCGCCGTGCGGCACGGAACCGAATCTGCGCAGATCGAGATAATCGCCGTAGGGCTCCATGTTCATGCCGCGCTCCTGCATGGCTGCCACGAGCTTGTCATAATCCGCCTCACGCTCGGAGCCGCCGATGATCTCGCCGACGCCCGGCACGAGCAGATCGACCGCAGCCACGGTCTTGCCGTCCGGGTTCTGCTTCATGTAGAAGCTCTTGATCTCCTTCGGATAATTGGTCACGAAGGTGGCGCGCTTGAACACCTTCTCGGCGATATAGCGCTCATGCTCGGTCTGCAGATCGCAGCCCCACTCCACCGGATACTGGAAGTCCTCGCCGGATTCCTTCAGCAGGCGAATGGCCTCGGTATACTCGCAGACGGCGAAATCATGGGAGATCAGATCCTCCAGGCGGTCGATCAGGCCGTTCTCGAAATGCTGGTCGAAGAATTTCATTTCCTCCGGGCAGGTATCGAGCACATTGCGGATCACATGCTTGACCATATCCTCCGCCAGCTCGATGACATCCGGCAGCTCCATGAAAGCGACCTCCGGCTCAATATGCCAGAATTCCGCCAGATGCTTGGGCGTGTTGGAGTTCTCCGCACGGAAGGACGGGCCGAAGGTGTAGATCTTGCCCATCGCCATAGCCGCCATCTCGCCCTCAAGCTGGCCAGAAACGGAAAGGCCAGCCCGCTTGCCGAAGAAATCGTCCGCATAGTATTCCTCAGCGTTCTTGTACTTGCCCTCCTCCGGATAGCCGATGGTCGTCACCTGGAACATCTCGCCGGCACCCTCGCAGTCAGAACCGGTGATGAGCGGCGTGTTGATATAGACGTAGTTGCGCTCCTGGAAATAGCGGTGGATGGACTCTGCCAGCACGGAACGCACCCGCAGCACAGCGTTGAAGGTATTTGTCCGGCCTCTCAGATGCGGCATCGTGCGCAGGAATTCGAGGGTATGGCGCTTCTTCTGCAGCGGATACTCCTGCGGGCAGGTGCCGAGGACGGTGATCTCCCTGGCATTGATCTCCACGCCGCCGTTCTGGGCTTCCACGACCGTGCCGACCACCTTGACGGAAGTGCCGCCGGGCATGGCATCCTCAAAGTCGATGCCGGTGGCCTTGTCGATGACGATCTGCAGATGCGGCAGAGAAGTGCCGTCATTCAGGGCGATAAACGCCATGGTCTTGGAATTGCGGGAGGTGCGCACCCATCCGCAGACGGTGACCTCCTGGCCGATGTAAGAAGGATCGGCGAAAATGTTTTTGATGTCGATGTGCTTCATGTAAAAACTTCCTTTCTGTGAGTGCCGGGACAGAAAAAACACAAACTCCCGCCCCGATGATGACATCAGGACGGGAGAAATTCTCTCGTGGTACCACCTGAATTGCCATGCAGTTCTCCTGCACAGCCACTCGACCGCTCGAATAAGCGTCTGCTGTTTAACGCACAGCCCACGGCGCACCTACTGACCCCGAAGGGCGTTCAGCCTGCTGCTCGGGAGTGTTATTCACATCGGCTCTGCTGTGCGGTTCCCACTCTCCCGCACTCACTGCAAGTGATCTCCGGTGCTACTTCTCTCCGTCATTGCATTTGTATGGTAGTATTATAGCATATTTTTCAGGGGTTGTCAAGAGGTTTTTTCGGGGAGAAATTTGCACAAAGCGAGCGCGTCCGGTATGTGCTATATTAACAAAAATGTGTTTTTTTAGCAACTTATGCTTGTACTCCTTAACTTTCCGTAGTATAATAGATAAAACATCGCAGTGATGTGGACTATGAAAACGGGGGGATTATATGAAGCAAATTATGATAGCTACTGCACTTTTTGCTTTTACATTGATTAGTACAGGATTTGCAATGGGTGTGGAAGATGCAAGTGCAGCGGAGATATCAGCACTGTGTTCAGCTCATCAAGACAGCAAACCTATTTCTTCGGTATACGCTAATTGCCCTAATTATATGTTTAACGCCCACAGTCTTAAAGCTTCTTCCAATCCTAACTCATGGACTGTACGAATAGATCAGAAAAAAATTGATATTAAGGATTTAAAAAAGCCATCCATGAATCCTGTCCCTATTTATATTAGAACCGATGCATCGGGAAAAAGTTACACTGATATTGAATTTGGTGTAGATATTGATGAACGATGCAGCTACACTTATATTGAGGATAGTGACATATCTACAGATCTAGGGGGAGAGCCCTTGCAGAGAACAATGGTCATGCAACAAGGTGCTGGTAACTTCATATGGTTCACCGATTATTCTCAAAACTCACTAACCAAGTCCATGAATATCGCATTACTCATGGTAAAACTGCCAAATGACGCAACTTCCGGTCAAAAGTATGACATCAGATTCTGTAAGAAAAATGGCGCAGGAAAGGATGCCGCATTCTGTTACGATATGAATCAATCACTTAAATACGATATTGAAGGTGAAGATGGATGGATAATAATCACTGATGGAAGTGAAGATTTGTCCAGCAGTGACTATAGCAGTTCACACAGTAGCGAGTATAGTTGGGAAAACAGCAATTCAAACAGCAGTGGTTATAGCTGGGAAAGCAGTAGTTCAAACAGCAGTTTATATACCAGCGAAAGCAGTTCAAACAGCAGTTTATATACCAGCGAAAGCAGTTCGAACAGCAGTTTATATACCAGCG
>CAMNDR010000093.1 GCA_946535685.1 uncultured Clostridia bacterium
TGCAAGCAGATGCGCCGCCAAGCCGTCAGGCGGGCTTTGTGCGGTGCTGCCTTAATTCATTAAGATTTTTATAGACGCCGCAGGCGGCGTATGGAAATGCATGAGACGGGTTTTGTACAGCTTTGCTGCACAAAACATAGCGTGCGCAGCACGCGGTTTCCTTCAAATCGCTTATTAAGCGATTTGAAGGAAACGAGTATCAGAAAGGATTCGTCATGAACAATCAACAAAGAGATCCGAAAACGATCGGAAAAATACGGCGGACAGCCGCCCTGCTCATCCTGCTGGGTGTCCTCGGCTTTGCAGGATTCCGCTGCACCGGCAAGCTCCGGGAGAAGCCGGATGGATCCGGCAGCACCGCAACGCTTTCCCAGATCACTGCCACAGAAGCGCAGTCTGCGGCACCGGCGGAATCTCCCGCAGCACCGCCCACAGATGCTCCCACGGAAGCGCCCACCGAGCCGCCTACGGAACCGCCTACAGAGCCGCCCACGGAACCGGACGAGAGCTGGAAGCTGACGCTTGTCAACCGCTGGAATGCACTTCCGGAGGACTATGATGTCTCGCTGGTGACGCTGTCCAACGGCAGATCGGTGGACGAGCGGATCTATCCGGATCTGCAGGCGATGTTCGATGCCGCCCGTGCTGCCGGGCTTTCGCCGATGGTGCGGGAGGGCTTCCGCACGCACTCCGACCAGGAGGCTATCATGAACGAGCGCATCGCCGGATATGAAGCGGAAGGCTATTCCGAGGAGGAAGCCCGCCAGAAGGCCGAGGAATACGTTGCGATCCCCGGCACCAGCGAGCATGAGCTGGGGCTTGCCGTGGACATCAATTCCACGAGCGAGGATGCGTGGGGGCTGTACAACTGGCTCGCCCAGAATGCACATGAATATGGCTTTATCCTGCGCTATCCAGAAGGAAAGGAAAGCATTACCGGCATTGATTACGAGCCGTGGCATTATCGCTATGTCGGCAAGGAAGCCGCTGCCGAGATCTACAGCCAGCAGGTGACGCTGGAGGAATATCTGCAGTAAACGGACAAGAAAAACGCCCCTGGGTTTCCCCAGAGGCGTTTTGCATGTTCAGGAAGCCAGCAGCTTGCTCTTGAGCATTGCCAGATCGAACACATTGAATTCTGCATTGGCATACAGATCGGCTGCATACGTCTGCTCACCGGTGAAGCTCTCCTGGCCGTGCAGATACTTCTGCAGCAGCACCAGATCCAGAACATCCACGTCGCCGTCAAGATCGACATCACCCTTCATGCCGGTGATATTCTCCTCGACCTCTACAGGACGGATGATGAGATAGCAGAGGTTGATGGCCTTGTCTGCGGAGCGTGCGTTGATCGTCAGTGTGCCGTCCGTAACGGTGGCATTGCCCTTGACAGCAGAGCCGATCGCACAGTCGGCAGCGATGACGCTCTCACTTGCCTTGCCGTAGTTGGCATACAGCGTCGGGGACTTTGAACAGCCCCACGGATCTGCAAATGCAGCCTCTACCGTATACTTGCCGTTCGGCAGTGCGAAGGTGTAGTCAAGATGGCGGTCGATGTTGTTCTCGTACTGATTCTTGGTATAGCGGAAGCTCGATGCCTTGCTTGCACCGTCTGCCGCATGGCTCTCATCCGGCCAGGTATTGGCCGTGTAGATGCCCTTGCTCTTGGATGCGCCGTTGTACTTGTCAGCGAAATCATCCACGATGCCCCAGTTGCAGCCGGTCACTTCATCCGCACCGTTGCGCTGCTCGGTCACGCAGTTGTAGAGGCCGAGCTTGTCGCTGCCGGTGAGGGTGTCTGTGTTCTGGTCGCCGCAGTCTACGAAATAGGCGATGCTGCTGTCAAATTCATACTCCGGCTTGACGGCTGTCATATAGATGAAGTCGCAGACCTTGGCGGATTCCTTGCCCTCAATGTCCGAGGAGAAAGTCACGTCGATCACAGTGTAGTTCTTCCCGTCCGCTTCCTTCGCATAAGCGCAGCGCTTGAGCACCTCCGGCGGTACCAGGATCTTGACATCATAGACATCATCACTGCCTGTATAATTCAGGGTCTGTGCAAAGAGCACTCTGTCGCCGACACGTACCCGCAGGGACTTGTCGTTGTCAGACTTGCGCAGCTTGATATTGAGCACAGTGAGCGGTGCGGATTCGTCAAGCGCCATCGTATAGGTGAACCAGCCGCCGTCTACTGCATAGCGGTAGGTGCTGTCATCGGTCACGCCCTTGGTGTTGAATTCCACCATATTGTGGAGATTGTCGCTCTCATACTGGCCATAGCCCGGCTGTACGATATCGGAATTGGAGACCTCTGCACGGGGCAGGCGCTCCTCGATCACGGTGCCGTTCGGGTTGAACTTCCAGTAGATACCGTAGCGCTGCTGATACTGCTGGTAATGCGGCGTGAAGGTCAGCTTGGTGTTGGTATCGTTCAGCGTGAAGCGCATGGAGCCCTCCTCACGGACAAGGTGCTTGTCGATCTCACGCATGAATGCGGCGATGGACTGGCCTTCCTTGCTCAGGGTGATGGTCTCGCTTGCGACCTTCTTTTCCTTCGGGATGGTGACCCACATACCGGTGGAGTCGGTCTTCATGTCTTCCTTGCCGAGCTCAGCGCTCAGAACGACCGGGCCGTACTTGAAGCCGTAGACGCTCGGATTATCCGGCAGGGAATACGCTCTGACCTTGGCGGGGATCTTCACGGTGATCACATCGCCGCTGCTGAAATCGCCCTTGACCTGCGCATAGCCGTCGATTGTCTCATAGGCATAATCCTGACCGCCAACGCTGACGGACATGGTGCCGGCTGTCCAGTCCGGGATGCGGAAGCGGAAATCGAGATTACCGCTGCCCTGTACGGTGAACTTTGCCGTATCGCTGACAGGAATATCGGTATCCTGTACAATGGTCACGTTCATTTCCTCCCAGTCGAGCTTGGACGCCTGGTAGAGGTTGACGTAGAGCGTGTTGCCCTCATGCATGTAGATGGTATCACCGAGCTTGGTGAAGTTTTCCATGCCGCTGCCGGTGCAGCACCAGAACTTATCCCAGCGGGTGCTGTAGACCTTGAAGTAACCGGTCGCCATCGGCTGGAAGTAGGTGGTCATGCCGGTCTCCGGATTCTGCGAGGAGAGGATGGAGTTGTAGTAGGCAGTCTCGTAGTAATCCATGTACTTCGGATCATGCGTGATCTTGAACAGCTCACGGCTGAGCTTGAGCATATTATAGGAGTTGCAGGTCTCACAGTTGCAGTTCGTGCGCTCCTTATCGAGGATGTCATCCTCGCCGAAGTGCTCCCACTCGGAGTTGCCGCCGGTGATGTAGGTGTGGTGCTGGACGACGATGTCCCAGAATTTCTCGGCATACTGGAGATAGCGGGAAGCATCGACCTTTTCACCGTTCACCGTCTTGCCGTCGAGCACGGTATAGCGCTTGAGGGCACCGAGGAACTTCGGGATGGTCGTATTGGCGTGGCGGTTGTTCAGCACATTCCGGTCGCCCTTGAGCACGAGCTCATGCAGGGCTGTCTGGTCGAAATAATGCGCTGCGACCGCATGGGTATCCTTGCCGGTGATCGCATAGAGCTCATACATACAGTCGTTCATGCCGCCGTATTCGATCGAGAGGACGGTATTCTGCGTCTGCTGGCTCCACTTGCTGCAGCGGTTGTAGACCCAGTCGCCGAGGCCGGATGCCACATCCTTGGCGGGCGCATAGTTCGTTGCATGGTACACGTCATTCAGACCGGTGATGAGCTTGTGCATCGTGTACCACGGCACCCACGCATCATCGAAGATATTGGCCTTGCCCTGCTCGACCTGGTCGAACTGGCGCTCAACGCTCTGGCCTGCCTTGACCGGCGCTGCCCAGATGAGACCCGGTTTGCCCTTGGAATGCTGCTGACATTCCTTGAGCGCATCAATCATGGTGGTCATGCGCTTGTAGAGCTCGTTTCTGTCGGACTCGGACAGATTCGGGTTCTGGTAGGCCTGCGCAATGGCGGAGAGATAGTGCCCGACGCAGTGGCCGCCGATGTTGGTGTTTTCCCAGCCGCCGTAGCGGGTCGCACCAAAGGTGTTCAGCCCTGCATTTTCACGGAAGCCGGCAAGCAGCTTGTTGACATCGAAGGCAAGGAGATAGTCCATTTCCTTCTCAAATGCATTGGTGCAGTAGGGGTCGGTCATGGTGACATCGCCGATCGAAAAATCCCGGATGTCGATGTCCGCTGCTGCGGCAGGGGCGGATTGCAGTACATCTGCCGGAAGGATCCCCATCCCGCCGAGCATGGAAACTGCAGTAAAGGCTGCTGTCAGGCGTTTTTTCAGTTTTCCTTTCATATAGAGCCTCCTATCATGTTTGTGTCTGGCACTGGTTGCGTTGCAAATTATCCGTACAAATGCGACAAATATTCATAACTTGTTAAAATTATACCAAATGAATGGTCTAAATGCAACCCACAAAATGCAGATTTGTAGTCATAAAATGCAGATTTTTCAGTACAATCAGCAATACAACCCCAATCAGTGCAAGTTTTGCTGTGCAGACAACTTTTTCGTTCAGGCAGGCACTTCATGGAGGAGGCATTCCGCTCCGTGAATATCACTGTATTCCTATTGACATTGTATGCATTATGTGCTATAATAAGCATAGCGACCTGGTATGCAAAGACAACTTCGTAAGGCAACACCGCACAGAGCTGGTGGTGCAGATGCGCCGCCAAGCCGTCAGGCGGGCTTTGTGCGGTATTGCCGTAACCATCTGAGGTGATCATCATGGACAAAACACTCAGGACTGCGATCTATGAAAAATACATCGCACCGACAAAACAGACAAGGCCGGATTTCGGCACGTTCACGAGCGCTTCGCAGGTGCAGCTCGATGTCAGATACCAGGATCTGACGGATGTCATCAACATCTTCGGACTGCTTGAGCCCTATAAGGCGCTGCTGTTTGCCAATTCCTATCTGCCGGATTATCCGGACTATCTCTGCGTGCGCAACATGCTCTGGGAGCGCAGCATGCAGGGCTATAACCCGCACAATGTCGGGATGTTTGAAAAGCAGATTACCGATGTCGATGAGCTGATCGACTACATCGGCACGCAGTCGGTCTACTGCACGATGCGGGACGGGAAATACATCAACTTCACCCCGCTCACGGTCGAGGAATTATTCTCGCTGGAGACCGTGGAGGGCGAATACTATGACGGGGCGCAGTACCGGAAGATCACCTTCACGCCGGAGCTGAGCGATCTGGAATACCTGCGCACCTTCAAATTCGAGGATCT
>CAMNDR010000094.1 GCA_946535685.1 uncultured Clostridia bacterium
ATCAGCATCGAGGAGCTCACGCCCCGGATGTTCTCGTTCAACAACCCGTTCGGTGCCTGCCCGAAGTGTACGGGCCTGGGCATGTTCCAGAAGATCGACCCGGATATTGTTCTCCCGAATCCGGAGCTGAGCATTGCGGACGGTGCGATCCATGCATCCGGCTGGAACCACCTCGAAGAGGGCTCTGTTTCGATGATGTATTACACGGCCATTGCCAAAAAATACGGCATCTCACTCGATACGCCCGTGAAGGATCTGCCGGCGGAAGTGGTGCAGGTGTTTCTCTACGGTACGAACGGCGAAAAGCTCGAGCTGCACCGCAGCCGTGAGCTTGGCGGCGGTGTGTATTATTCGGCATTTGAGGGCGTCATCAACAACCTCGAACGCCGCTACCAGGAGACGACCTCCGTCTATTCCAGAGCGGATCTGGAAGATTATATGGGCGAGGTCACCTGCGATGCCTGCAAGGGTGCAAGGCTCAAGCCCGAGGTGCTCTCTGTCACGGTTGGCGGGATGAATATCTATGAGCTGACCAATCTTTCCGTGGTCAGGACACTTGAATTCTTCCGCGGGCTCGAACTGACCGAGCATCAGCGCTTCATCGGTGAGCGCATCATCAAGGAGATCTGCGACCGGCTGAATTTCCTGGCAAGTGTGGGTCTGCAGTATCTGACGCTGTCCCGTTCGGCGGGTACGCTCTCCGGCGGCGAGAGCCAGCGTATCCGTCTGGCGACGCAGATCGGCTCCTCGCTGGTCGGCGTGCTGTATATTCTCGATGAGCCGAGCATCGGTCTGCACCAGCGGGACAATGACATGCTCATTGCCACGATGAAGCGGCTGCGGGATCTTGGCAATACACTGATCGTTGTGGAGCATGATGATGACACGATGCTGGCGGCGGATCATATCGTTGACATCGGCCCCGGCGCAGGTGTCAACGGCGGCAATGTTGTCTATTCCGGTACACCGGCGGGGCTGCTGAAATGCAAGGAGTCCATCACCGGGCAGTATCTCTCCGGCAAGCTCTCGATCCCGATCCCGGAACAGCGCCGGAAGGGGAACGGGAACTTTCTGACCGTAGTGGGCGCCAGGGAGCACAATCTGCAGAATCTCACCGTTCGGTTCCCGCTCGGGGAGCTGATCTGCGTGACAGGTGTCTCCGGCTCCGGCAAGTCCTCGCTCATCAACGAGATCCTGTATAAGCATCTTGCTGCTGCGCTCAACCGGGCAAGGATCAAGGGCGGCCAGTGCCAAAAGATCGAGGGCATGGAATTCCTCGACAAGGTCATCTGCATCGACCAGTCCCCGATCGGCAGAACGCCCCGCTCCAATCCGGCAACGTATACGGGCGTGTTCACCGATATCCGCACCCTCTTTGCCCAGACACAGGATGCCAAGGGCAGAGGCTACGGCCCTGCGCGCTTCTCCTTCAATGTCAAGGGCGGACGCTGTGAAGCATGCGAGGGTGACGGCATCCTGAAGATCGAGATGCACTTCCTCCCCGATGTCTATGTCCCCTGCGAGGTCTGCAAGGGTAAGCGCTATAACCGGGAAACGCTCGAGGTGCATTACAAGGGCAAGTCCATCCATGACATTCTCGAAATGACCGTGGACGAGGGTGTGCTGTTCTTTGAGCACATCCCGAAGATCGCCCGCAAGCTGAAAACGCTGCAGGAGGTCGGGCTCGGCTATATCCGCATCGGACAGCCGGCAACGACGCTCTCCGGCGGTGAGGCACAGCGTGTGAAGCTCTCCACGGAGCTGTCCAAGCGTGCGACGGGCAGGACGGTCTATATCCTCGATGAGCCGACCACCGGCCTGCATGCAGCAGACGTCCACCGCCTGACCGATGTGCTGCAGCGGCTCGTGGATGCGGGCAATACCGTCATCGTCATCGAGCACAATATGGATGTCATCAAGGTGGCAGACCACATCATCGACCTCGGTCCCGAGGGCGGCGACGGCGGCGGCCGCATCGTTGCGCAGGGCACACCGGAGGAGGTCGTCAAGGTGCCGGAATCCTTTACCGGAAAGTACCTTGCGCCCTATCTGAACATCAATGGCTAAGCAGTCGGAGGGGAGAAAAGCAATGAGAAAGATGCGGCGTTTTCTGCGCAAGCTCGTTCGTGCCTTACTCAACCGGAACACACTGATCATTCTGCTTCTGCTGATACAGCTTGTTGCACTGGCGCTTGTGGTCACGTTCCTCAGCCAGCACTACCTCCCCGTGTATATGATTTTGCTGGCGCTTGATGTCGTACTTGTGATTTATATCACGAATACGTCCGAAAATCCGTCATACAAGATCCCGTGGCTCATCGCCATGATGGTGATTCCCGTGTTTGCAGGACTGGCATATCTTCTGGTCAAGACGGATATCGGTCACCGTGTGTTCAAACGTACCTATGAGCAGAAGGTGCAGAGCACCCGGAAATGCCTTCCGGAGGATCCGCACACGGCAGAGGATCTGCATAAGCTCGATCCGGCGTGCGCAGGACTTGCGGCCTATCTGCGGGATTATGGCGGGTTTCCGGTCTACCGGAACCGTCAGGCGGAATTCTACCCCATCGGCGAAGAAATGTTTGCAGCGATGAAGCAGGAGATCCGCAAGGCGAAGCACTATATTTTCGTGGAATTCTTCATTATCTCCATGGGACAGATGTGGGATGAGCTGCTCGATCTGCTCAAGGAGCGGGCACAGGCAGGCGTGGATGTCCGGATCCTGTATGACGGCTTCGGGACGCAGTTCATGATGCCAAAGAAGTATTTCAGCGACCTCGAGGAGATCGGCATTTGCTGCAAGGTATTCAACCCGTTCAAGCCGCTGCTGTCCTCCTCCCAGAACAACCGTGACCACCGGAAGATTTTGGTGATCGACGGGAATGTTGCCTTCACGGGCGGCATCAATATTGCCGATGAATATATCAACCAGAAGCGCCGGTTCGGCCACTGGAAGGACGGCGGCATGATCTGCAGGGGCGAAGCTGCCTGGAGCTTTACCGTGATGTTCCTGCAGCTCTGGGAGATGGAGCAGGCAGATACAGGTTCCATCGACAGCTTTCTCCCGCAGGAGCATGCAGGTGCTGCCTATGACGGCTTCATCCAGCCCATCAGTGATTCGCCGGTGGACGGAGAATCTGTCGGAAGGAATGTCTATCTGGATATCATCAACAACGCCCGGGAGTATGTCTATATCATGACCCCCTACCTGATCCCGGATCATGAGATCGTCACTGCACTGACGCTGGCGGCGAAAAAGGGCGTGGATGTGCGGCTCATGACACCGCATATCCCGGACAAATGGTATGCGTACCGCACGGCATGGAGCTATTATCCGGAGCTGCTCAAGGGGCATGTGCGCATTTTCGAGTATGAACCGGGCTTTGTCCATGCGAAGAACGTGAGTTCCGATGATAAGGTCGGCGTTGTCGGGACGATCAATCTCGATTACCGGAGCTTTTATCTGCAGTTTGAGTGCGCCTGCGTACTGTATGGCTGCAGTGTTGTGCAGGACATCCGGAAGGAGTTTGAAAAGACACTCGGCAAATGCATAGAGATCCGCATTGAGGACTGTGAACAGCTATCGCTTCCGAAGCGCATCATAGGCTGGCTCCTGCGGATCTTTGCACCGCTGTTCTGATCCGCCGCAGGGCGATGCGTGGGCGGCGACCCTGCTGGGAATTCTCTCACCCGTGACAGGGAAATTACAATGCATTTTGCAGACCTGCGGTCTGTGAAACTGATAACAAAAAGGAGTAATAAAAATGAGTACAGAATGCACCCATGACTGCAGCACCTGCGGCAGCAGCTGTTCCGAACGGACAGCGCCGCAGAGCATGCTGGAGAAACCCAACGAAATGAGCAAGATCGGCAAGGTCATCGGCATTGTCAGCGGCAAGGGCGGCGTCGGCAAATCGCTCGTCGCTTCCATGCTTGCCGTCGGCATACAGCGTGCCGGCAAGCATGCCGCCATCCTCGATGCGGATGTGACCGGCCCGTCCATCCCGAAGGCCTTCGGCGTCAAGGACAAGGTGCTCGGCAATGAGCTGGGCATGATCCCTGCGCGGTCGAAAATGGGTATCGACATCATGTCCGTGAACCTGATGCTGCCGAATGACACCGATCCCGTTGTCTGGAGAGGTCCGGTCATTGCAGGCGTTGTCAAGCAGTTCTGGACGGATGTGATCTGGGATGATGTGGATTATATGTTCGTGGATATGCCGCCCGGAACGGGTGATGTGCCGCTGACCGTATTCCAGAGCCTTCCGGTGGACGGCATCATCATCGTCACCTCGCCGCAGGAGCTGGTTTCCATGATCGTCCAGAAGGCCGTGAAGATGGCAAATATGATGCATATCCCGGTGCTTGGCATCGTGGAGAACATGAGCTATGCCGTATGTCCTGACTGCGGCAGGAAGATCAAGCTCTACGGCGAGAGCCATACGGCAGAGATAGCCAAGGAGTACGGCATCCCGCTGCTGGCACAGATCCCGATTGATCCTGCACTTGCCAAGTGCGTCGATCTCGGCGTGATCGAGCTGCATGAATCCACGGAAATGGATTTTGCCGTGGAAAAGCTGCTTGGAGAATAAGCCTGAAACACACTGTTTGCTGCTTGCAGACAGTGTGTTTTGTATAAAAATTGCGTATCATCGCAGGATTTTATAATTTTGGTAAAAATGACGAAAAATCTGTTGAAAAATAATTGCCTGTAATTGGGCAAAAATTCTCTGCCTGAAAACGAATGAAAAAAGAATGCGAAAAACCCCTTGCAATATTTCAAATTATGTAGTATGATAAATAGTGTATTGGTATTGGTTTAGGAGGCAAGAGGATGAGGCTGATATCCATTGTTGTGCCGTGCTATAATGAGGAGGAAGTACTCCCGCTGTTCTACGATGAGATCCGGAAGATCATGCAGCAGATGCAGGAGGAGTATTCCGACCTGAGCTTTGAGCTGCTGTTCATCGACGACGGCTCGAAGGACAAGACACTGGCACTCCTGCGGGACATGGCACTGCAGGACGAACGGGTGCGCTATATCTCCTTCTCCCGCAATTTCGGGAAGGAGGCCGGCATGTTCGCCGGACTGGAGCATTCCCGGGGCGATTTTGTCGTGGTGATGGATGCTGATCTGCAGCATCCGCCGGCATTTCTGCCAAAAATGTATCATTATGTCAAGGACGGTGAATACGACTGTGCCACGACACGGCGTGTGAGCCGTGAGGGAGAATCCAGGCTGCGCTCCTTCTTTGCAAGGCTGTTCTACAAGATCAT
>CAMNDR010000095.1 GCA_946535685.1 uncultured Clostridia bacterium
TCACTAGCTGCTGGTACACGATTCTGCCGGCACCGATATTGGTGTGGCCGACCTCGGAGTTGCCCATCTGGCCGTCCGGCAGACCGACATCGAGGCCGGATGCACCGATGATGGTGTTCGGTCCCTGCATATATTTATCCAGATTCGGCTTCTTTGCGGCCATAATCGCATTGCCGTAGGCATCGGGATTATAGCCGTAGCCGTCCATAATAATCAAAGCTACGGGTTTTTTTGCCATTGTAAAGCATCCTTTCTGTTTTGGGGGATGGTTCGGGCGTGCGCCCGGTCAGAGGGCGTTCAGGTCATCACCCGGAACTGCATTGTTCCGTAATCCAGCACGACCGCCTTCGGGTAGTAGTCATGGATATAGTAGACGACTGCCTTGCTGAACACCGGCTCGTTGTCGCTGACGTTCATATGGAACTGCCCTGCAAGCCAGCGCAGATCACGCTCCTCGGCACCGCGGGAATAGCCCTGCCGGTCATAATACACGGCATAGGCATCGAGGGTCTCCTTGTCGGTCGTGAAGCACAGCCACGAGGTCGGGTGATAATCCTGCGCGACCATCGAGCCCTGGGTGCGGAAGCTGTAGTCCTCGCAGACCCTGGGCAGCTTCTCCGGGAGAATACGCTCATAATAGGTGCTGTTTTCGCCGTAGACACCACGGGTGTAGTCCAGGCGTTTGAGCGGATACAGGAACTTTACCCTGTCGCAGCTCATCAGCAGTGCTGTCGGCATGTAAAATGCCGCGGTCAGACAGATCACGGCTGCCCGGAGCACATGCAGCAGGGGCTTCCGCTTTTCCCTGCCTCTGAGCATCTTGTACACCACGCCGAAAAGCAGATTTCCGGCAAGTGCGATCAGAAACAGCGCACCGGTGAGACCCGGTGTATACATCAGTGCAAATATCCACACAGGCAATACCACATGGAGTACAAGCACGATGCTGTTCACCAGCTCCCATCCGGAGCGCTTCTGTCCTGTCTTAGCCCTCGACTGCAGCCTGAACAATGGTGTTGAAGTCCGGAGCCTTCAGCGATGCACCGCCGATGAGGCCGCCGTCAATGTCAGGCTTTGCCAGCAGCTCTGCCGCATTGCCTGCGTTCATGGAGCCGCCGTACTGGATGGTCACTGCCTGTGCAGTCTCTTCGTCATAGAGCTTTGCGAGCTGCGCACGGATGAAGGCGCAGACCTCCTGTGCCTGATCCGGTGTTGCGGTCAGGCCGGTGCCGATCGCCCATACAGGCTCATAGGCGATGACGACCTTCTTCACATCCTCCTTGGAAACCTCCCACAGGTCGAGCTTGATCTGGCGGGCGATGACTTCCTCGGTGATGTTGCACTCACGCTCCCACTTCAGCTCGCCGACGCATACGATCGGCTTGAGGCCTGCTGCCAGAGCTGCTGCGGTTCTCTTGTTGACGGTCTCGTCGGTCTCGCCGAAGTACTGTCTTCTCTCGGAATGGCCGATGACAACATACTCCACGCCGACCTCTACGAGCATATCTGCGGAGATCTCGCCGGTGAAGGCACCGCTCTTTGCGAAGTGTACGTTCTCAGCGCCGACCTTGATGTTGCTGCCTGCGGTTGCTGCTACGGCAGTTTCAAGGTTGGTGAAAGGTACGCAGGTGATGACCTCTACCTTGCCCTCAGCATTGGCTACGAGCGGCTTGATGGCCTCGATGAGCTCCTTGGCCTCGGGACGGGTCTTGTTCATTTTCCAGTTGCCGGCGATGATCGCCTTTCTGACTGCTTTATTCATGGTTGATTACTCCTTCTATTTCGATTCAGACGGACAGTGCTTCCTCGTCATCGTCATTGTCGGTGACGGTGTAGTCGTAGTCCTTCTTTTTGCGAAGCACAGGCTTCTGGGACTGCTTGGCCGTTTTTTTCTTCTTGACCGGCTTTTCCTCGCCCTCCTCGGTGTGGAGATCGTTGTTGCTCAGGATGTTGATGCCGTTCTTTACGGGGGACAGCACCAGACCGATCGCTACGCCTGCCAGAAAACCGATGGTCGCCGAAATGCAGATCGGGCCGACCTGGCTCTCCTTGATCTTCTCGGCTACGGCTGCGGGCATTTCTCTGACTTTCTCAGCGATGCCGCATCTGGCCTTATCGGAAAGATCCAGCTCGAACGGGCCGAGCTTCAGCGGGTCAAGGTTCAGATTGAATTTCATGCGTTGCCTCCTTTTAGAGGATTGAGAGCAGAGGCAGGAACGGGCTCTGCCTCTTCTCTCAGTTATCAGAAAGATCCAGGCTGCCATATGGCAGCGGTGAACCGACCGCAGGGGCTCCCTGCTTACTTTTCAGCGATGACAGCTACGCCCGGAAGCACCTTGCCCTCGAGGTATTCCAGGGATGCGCCGCCGCCGGTGGAGATGTGGCTCATCTTGTCAGCAAAGCCGAGCTGCATTACGGCTGCTGCGGAGTCGCCGCCGCCAATGATGGTGGTCGCATCGGTCTCTGCGAGTGCCTTTGCCACTGCGATGGTGCCCTGTGCGAGGGTCGGGTTCTCGAATACGCCCATCGGGCCGTTCCATACAACGGTCTTTGCGGACTTGACAGCATCAGCAAAGAGCTTCTGGGTCTCGGTGCCGATGTCCAGACCCATCTTGTCAGCCGGGATCTCGGAGGACTTTACGTTCTCGATCTCGATCGGAGCGTCGATCGGATCCGGGAAGGAAGCTGCTACTGCAGTATCTACCGGCAGGAGGATCTTCTTGCCGAGCTGCTCTGCCTTGGCGAGCATCTCCTTGCAGTAGTCGATCTTCTCATCATCCACGAGGGACTTACCGATGGAGCCGCCCTGTGCCTTGATGAAGGTATATGCCATACCGCCGCCGATGATGAGGGTATCGCACTTCTCAAGCAGGTTGGAGATAACATTCAGCTTATCGGCAACCTTGGCACCGCCGAGGATCGCTACGAACGGACGAACCGGAACCTCTACGGCATTGCCGAGGTACTGGATCTCCTTCTGCATCAGGTAACCAACAGCGGTCTCCTTGACAAACTTGGTCACGCCTGCGGTGGAGGCATGTGCTCTGTGTGCGGAGCCGAAAGCATCCATCACGAATACCTGGTCGTCTACGAGGTCAGCGAGCTCCTTGGCGAACGCCTCGCCGTTCTTGGTCTCCTCTGCGCCGCGGAAGCGGGTGTTCTGGAGTACGACGATGTCGCCGTCTGCCATTGCAGCAACAGCAGCCTTGGCATTCTCGCCGACTACGTTATCATCATTGGCGAAGGTCACCTTTGCGGAAACCAGCTCTGCGAGTCTGTCAGCAGCAGGCTTGAGGGAGAACTTCTCTTCCGGACCGTTCTTCGGCTTGCCCAGATGAGAGCACAGAACCACCTTTGCACCGCTTTCGGTGAGCTTGTTGATGGTCGGGAGTGCTGCCTGGATTCTGTTATCGTTGGTGATAACGCCATCCTTGAGCGGAACGTTGAAATCTACTCTGACGAGTACCTTCTTGCCCTTTACGTCGAGATCTTCTACTGTAACCTTGTTCAAACCTGCCATTGTTATGACATCCTTTCACAATAAATTCGGGCGGGTGCCCGTTTCGGTCATGGCATCCTGCCCTGGCCGTACTTTAATATTATACACTATTTTTACAGAAACTGCAAGGGGTTTTTGCTATTTTTTTGCAAACGGGCTTTATTTTCATGTTTTCTATTGCCAAACGGCGGAGAATGTGGTATACTTTACGTAGCAATGTTTGCATAGAAAGGGGCATGTGGCTTTGAACATTCCGAATGATCCTGTGATCCTGCTGAGCTTCATCAATACGCAGCTCCGGGATTTTTACCCCTCGCTTGAGGAATTCTGCAAGGCAAATGACTGCGACAGCGAGGCGATCGTGTCGAAGCTCGCTGCGATCGGATACACCTATGATGCGGCACAGAACCGCTTCCGCTGAGAAAGGAGCAGATCATGGACGAAACCAGAGAGACCGCTGCTGCACCGGAGCAGGAGGCTGCGCCGAAGCTCAAGATCATCTGCAGGCTGCAGGGAGGGCAGTACTCCGAACAGCTCGTGGCGGATTCGCCGGAGGGAGCGGAGGACGCAAAGGCGCTTTTACACGCATTTTCGCCGGAATCGCTGACCCGTGATCTCACGGCGGCATGCGGGGACGGTTCGGTGGTCGTGTTCCGCACGGATACACGGCAGATGGAGGAATTCCGGGCGCTGCTCGATGCGCATGCTGTTTCCGGGACGTAAGGCAACACCGCACAAAGCCCGCCTGACGGCTTGGCGGCGCATCTGTGACTGCGCATCTGCACCACCAGCTCTGTGCGGTGGTGCCGTAAATTCTCATCCGGCGATTGTTACCCGCATTTACATGGCAGTCACAATCGTTGACAATTCTGTAAATTTTCACAGGATATGCTTGACAAGCGGGAAAGTTTATGCTAAACTTGTATACAGCAACAGGCCGCACCTGCGGCGGGCTGCAAATCTTTTTAGGCAGG
Organism: uncultured Clostridia bacterium; assembly: GCA_946535685.1. Lineage (GTDB taxonomy): Bacteria > Bacillota > Clostridia > Oscillospirales > Ruminococcaceae > UBA3855. The sequence goes on from CAMNDR010000095.1 coordinate 4,474, forward strand.
AGGGTCTTACCCATGGAAATGAAGGATATTCCCAGCAAACTCAGCAAGCTCGGCGACGACGTTGTGTCCGGCGCAGAGAGTCTTGCGAAGGGAGCGCTCGACGGCTCCAAGAAGGTAGCCGATTTCATCCGTCTCAAGGGCGTTATCTCCCAGGCTGAAAGCCGCCTGAATGCTGCCTATATCGAGATCGGAAAGAAGTATGACGAGCTGTATGGCCTGAATGGTGCGCCGGAATTTGCGGAACTGCTTGCGCAGGTCGCAGATGCACGGGCGCAGATCACCCGGGCAAGAGAGGCTCTGACATCGGTTGACAGTACTGCGATCTGCCGCGGATGCGGTGAGCCGGTACTGGAGGGGCAGAGATTCTGTCCGCACTGCGGTGTCAGACTTTCCGCTGCACCGGCTGACAAAAACCCGAACAAGGAGTGATGTGCAGCAATTCTGGAATGATCTGAACAAACAAAACGCCTGAAAAAAACGCCTGAAAAAACCCCCGCCCGGATCTGCTGTCTCCGGACGGGGTGTTTTTTGCCCCTACCCCCAGCCCCCTCCCCCGAGGGGGAGGGGGCTTTTTTCTTTCGCAGGGGCTTCGCCCCTGCAGCCACTTTCCCGGTCGGCGGGAGGGGGCGTTTTTCTACATGGCTTCGCCCCGGCAGCCGCTTCCCCGGGCGGCGGGAGGGGGCTTTTTTCTACATGGCTTCGCCCCGGCAGCCACTTTCCCGGTCGGCGGGAGGGGGCTTTTTTCTACATGGCTTCGCCCTGCAGCCACTTTCCCA
>CAMNDR010000096.1 GCA_946535685.1 uncultured Clostridia bacterium
AATCCCCTTTCGGCATCAACGCTGCCGGGAAGGCTCCGCAAGACCTACATTGCCCTTGTCAGCGGCAGCCCGCCGGACTCCGGCACGATCAGCGTCCCGATCGGGCGGATGCCGGACAGCATCATCGCACGGCGCACAGATCCGGACGGAAAGCCCGCTGTGACGCATTTCCGCACGATCGCCCGGGGACGGTATCCGCTTGTGGCGCTGCAGCTCGAAACAGGACGCACGCACCAGATCCGGGTACATATGGCGCACATCGGGTGTCCGCTTGCCGGTGACAGCCTGTACGGCGGGGGTCTGGAGGACATTTCACGCCATGCGCTGCACTGCGCCGTGATGCATTACACCGACCGTCACGGCACAGAACACCGCATCACAGCGCCGCTGCCGGAGGATATGCGCCGCCTGTGCGGAGAGGCGGAAATGCTGGCGGCGGATGCTCTTTTCAAGCGATAGCACAGAGAAGCTCCCGTTCTTCCACCGAACGGGAGCTTTTCTTCATTATGCGCTGAATTTCTGGCGTACCTGCTGCAGCTTCTGCTGCTCGGCACAATCCGGCTGATACCAGCCCTTGGCGGTCATCTCGCTGTAGATGCGGCTCTGCATCCCGAGCGACTCATTGAGCGCTGTGCGGAACTGCTGCTGCACCTCCGGTGTGGCGGATTCCACGGTACCGTGCAGATACAGCGTGCAGGCGCCCTTCTCCAGATTCAGGAGATCCTGCATGATATTCTGTTCGTTCATTGTCCTGCTCCTTTCTTACAGCATTCCGTACAGTCCTGTGAAGAGCTGCTGGTGCTTCTGTGCCATCTGCTGCACACAGTCACGCAGATTCTCGTCCTGCAGGCTGCTCATGGCTTCGCTGCACTTGGTCTGGAAAAACTGCTCATGACCCAGTGCATCCTCAACATACAGTAATTCTTTGGATGTCATTGCTATCACCTCCGATCTCAGTATGGACAGAAGCGGCTGTCTTATGCAGCACGATTGCAAAAAATCCTTGCATTTTCTGCATATCCATGGTATAATAATAACGTATATCACGAAAGGAGCGAATGCCTTGAACATTCAGACAGCATCTTTCGGTGAACAGATGGAGCTCATCACCATCACCGAACCAAAATTCAAGACCGTCAGCATGATGTGCATGATGCTGCTCCCGGTCATTCCGGAGCGGAATTCTGCCTATGCGCTGGCCATGTCCATCCTCACGGAATCCTGCCGGAAATACCCGGATTATGCATCCCTGACCGTCAAGCTCGACACCATGTACGGCGCTTCCCTCAACAGCTCTGTGAGCGTCAACGGCGGCGTCATGCAGCTCGTTGTCAGCGGCAGCACGATCGCTTCCCGCTATGCGCTCGCCGGTGAAAACCTCGCTGCCGATCTTGCAGCGCTGCTCTGCGACTGCCTCCTTGACCCGAATGTGAAGGACGGCGCTTTCGAGGAGACTGCTTACCGCATCGAACGCAAGGAGCTGCTCGATGCCATCGAGACGGAGATCAACAACAAGCGCGGCTATGCGCTGATCCGTGCCAAGAAAACCGCCTTCTGCGGCGAACCGGATGCCTATCCGGTCTATGGCACGAAGGAGGACGTTGAGAAGCTCACTCCGGAGAGCGTTTATGCTGCCTATCAGGAGATCCTGCGCCGTGCAGTGTTCCGGTTCTACTGCGTGGGGCCGGATGTGCCGGAGGGTCTTGCAGAGCAGCTCTGCACTGCCTTCCAGGGCGTGGAGCGCTGCCCGGAGCCGCTGCAGTATCATGCACCGAGCCCCTGCAAATCCGCACCTGAATCCGTCACCGAGCCGATGGATGTCGCACAGTCCAAGCTCGTCATGGTGTTCAAGGCACCGGAGAAGAACCGGGAAGCCTTCCGGCTGTTCAGCGCGGTATTCGGCGGCACGCCGTTCTCGCTCCTGTTCACGAATGTGCGTGAGAAGGAAAGCCTGTGCTACTACTGCGCGAGCCGTGTCATCAACGGCAAGGATGCGCTCATGGTGGACAGCGGCGTAGAGCTCGCCAATGCAGAGCGTACCCGGGAAGCGATCCTGGAACAGCTCGCCGCCATGCAGCGGGGCGATTTTACCGAGGAACTGCTCGACAATGCCAAGCTCGCTATGGTCGGCGCACTGCGGGGCATCGGCGATACGCCGACATCCTGCATCTTCGAGCAGTACGAGCGTTTCTATACCGGCGATCCCGGTGATGTGGAGGAGCGTGTACAGCGCTATCTGGCACTGACAAAGGAACAGATCGTGGATGTCGCCAAGTCCCTCACGCTCGATACCGTTTACCTGATGCAGCAAGGAGGTGCCGCAGAATGACCGAGACCGTTGTCAGCCGTCAGACCGGCGAAAAATGCCTGCATGTCCGTCATAAGAGCGGGCTGGAGATCTATATCATGGAGATGGAGGGCTATCGTTCGTCCTTTGCCCTGTTCGGGACAAAATACGGCTCCATCAACACCCGCTTCCGTCTGCGGGGTGAGGAGGATTATGCGGAGGTGCCGGAGGGCATCGCGCATTATCTGGAACACAAGCTCTTTGAGAATGAGGACTGCGATGCCTTCGCCAAGTACGCACGCACAGGCGCCAATGCGAATGCCTATACCTCCTTCGACCGGACAGCGTATCTCTTCGGCTGCTCGGAGCATTTCAATGAATCGCTCGAAATTCTGCTCAGCTTCGTACAGGAGCCGTATTTCACAGCGGAGACCGTGGAAAAGGAGCAGGGCATCATTGCCCAGGAGATCCGCATGAACGATGACGAACCGGGCTGGCGGGTATTCTTCAACATGCTCAAGGCCATGTACCATGTGCATCCGGTGCGCATCGACATCGCCGGCACGGTCGAGAGCATCCGGCAGATCAATGCCGATCTGCTTTACCGCTGCTATAACACGTTCTACAATCTGCACAATATGGTGCTTTCCGTGGCAGGCAACGTCAAGGCGGATGAGGTGCTCGAGATCTGCGACAGGCTGCTGAAGCCCTGCGAGGACATCGGTCTTGAGGAGGTCTTCCCGGAGGAGCCGGATACCATCGTACAGCCCTATGTGGAGTCACATCTGCAGGTCGGCTTCCCGCTGTTCAACCTCGGCTTCAAGCTGCGCCCGATGGAAGGACAGGAGCTGATGCGGGCAGAGCTGATGTCCTCGATTCTGCTCGAAGCCATCCTCGGCCCGTCCACAAAGATCTACACCGAGATGCTGGAGGAGGGGCTGATCAACTCCGAATTCGACACAGATTCGCCCTTTACCGGAAGCGGGTTCTTCTGCCTGAGCTGCGGCGGCGAATCCAAGCAGCCGGAGGTCGTCCGTGACCGCATCATCGCAGAGCTGCGCAGGGTTCAGGTGGAGGGCTTTGATCCCGAGGTATTCGAGCGCATCAAGCGTGTCCACTACGGCAACATGATCCGGGCGCTGGGAAATGTGGAGTCGAATGCCTCCAACATGCTCAATGCGTTCATGAGCAAGGTAGGCCCCTTTGACAGCATTGACCTGCTGGCAGAGATCACCTATGAGGATGCGATCCGCTTCCTGCGGGAGGAGCTTGACACTGAAAAGGCAGTGCTCTCCGTCGTCCGCAGTCAGGAGGTGTGAGATGCAGACGCTCGAAGAACTGGGCTATGGCAGCCTTGATTATAACGAGATCGTGTTCCCGTTCCTTGGCATCGACATCAGCGTCAATCCGACGGCATTTTCGCTGTTCGGGATTGATGTGCAGTGGTACGGCATCCTGATCGTCTGCGGGATGCTGCTGGCGATGCTGTTTGCGTTCCGGAACATGCGCCGGGTCGGCATTGATTCCGACCGGGCGATCGACGTGGTGATCGGCGGCATCATTGCAGCGCTGATCGGCGCAAGAGCGTACTATGTCATTCTCAACTGGGACGAGTACAAGGATGACCTGCTGTCCGTCTTCAACACCCGTGAGGGCGGACTTGCGGTGCTGGGCGGCCTGATCGGAGCGATCCTGGTCGGCGGCATCCTCTGCAAGATCCGCAAGGTGAAATTCCTGCCGATGCTCGATCTGTGCGGCGTAGGCTTCCTGATCGGGCAGGGCATCGGCCGCTGGGGCAATTTCACGAACCAGGAAGCCTTCGGCAAGAACACGAACAGCCTGTTCGCCATGTCCGGCGGCAGAGTGCAGAGCTGGATCGCCTATAATTACAACGCCGTCACGCAGTACGACAAGGACATCACGGTGGATGCGGCATATTCGGTGCATCCGTGCTTTCTGTATGAATCGGCATGGTGCCTGCTCGGTGCGCTGCTGCTGGCGGTCGTGCTGAAGAAATGGCGCAAATTCGACGGTCAGATCATTCTGATGTACATGGTCTGGTACGGTCTGGGGCGGTTCTTCATCGAGGGACTGCGCACGGACAGCCTGATGATCGGCTCGCTGCGGGTATCGCAGGGCGTGGCTGCGCTGATGTTTGTGGCGGGTGTGATTCTGCTCATCATCGGCTTTGCAAGGGTGAAGCGGCTCGGCAGCGACTACAAGCTCTATGTCGATACCGCCGAATCCAAAGCGCTCCTCGCAGAAGCGGACAAGCGCATTGCGGAGGAAGAAGCCCGGAAGGCTGCGAAGAAATCCGCTAAGGAGACGATCGAACAGATCGAGGAGGAAGCGGAGAAGATTGTGCCGGAGGAGGATGATGAAGCTCCGGAGGAAACTGAAGCTGAGAAAACTGAGGAATAATGAAAAACGGCTGACCTGCCGGAGTGCGGGTCAGCCGTTGGGTTTGTTTATTATCGAAGCTCATTCCCGCTATAAGCGAGGAACACGCACCATCCCCGTCGAGCATCTCCTCATCCTCGCCGATTTCTACGGCGTTTCCACAGATTACATCCTCGGACGGACGAATGTCAAGGAGATCAACAAGGGATAACAAAATGGACGCTCAGATCGGGCGTCCATTACTTAACTATTCAATTGTCATGATCGGGAGTCTAAATTGTGCATTGGACACACACGCCTTTCTGCTAAGGAGTTTTCAGAATAACCTTCATAGCGTTGCTTTTCATACGCATCACAACTCTTTCAACGAGATTTTCTCATCAAGAACTTCTCATCGGAGTGTACCTCCTGTCATTGAAATCCAAATGCCTGCTATGTAAAGTTTCAGTGCCAAATTTGGTTCCTTAGCATCCTGTCCTGCTGCGCTGGCTTTGAAACGAAAACGCGCATCAGAACCAGACGAAATTTCGACGAT